>JAODMV010000316.1 GCA_025464875.1 Arthrobacter sp.
TTAGGCATGGCCGTCGCTTTGGGCCAGCTTGGCCACTCAAAGCGAAAGAGCCCCTGATCTGCGTTTCCGCAGCTCAGGGGCTCCTTTCGGGTAGGGCTACTCGGACTTGAACCGAGGACCTTAGGATTATGAGTCCCGCGCTCTAACCAGCTGAGCTATAGCCCCGTGCGCCCGGGAACGGCGTCGGCCCGTGCGGGCCGGAGTGCTTCCGGGCAAAAACACTCTAACAATATAGTCGCCCCGACCGTGCACACGGCTCGCGGATGGCCACCGGCCCTGCAACAACACCTTGGCGCATCAGCTTGTGGCGGCGGGTCAGGAACCAGGCTAGATCACCAGATCGTCGTAGCTGGCACCGCGGTAGATCTCCTCGAAGGACCGCAGCGTGCGCTCGATGCTGTGGTTCTCCACCATTTCCCGGCTCATCTTGCCCATGGCCTCAAGCTCGTCGTCGGGAAGCGTGAGCACCCGGACCATCTTGGCGGCCAGGTCGTCGCTGTCGTTGGGGGTGAACAGGAAGCCGTTCTCCCCGTCGCGCACCAGGTGCGGCAGGGCCATGGCATCGGCCAGCAGCACCGGCGTGGACGCGGACATCGCCTCCAGCGTCACGAGCGACTGGAGCTCCGCCGTGCCCGGCATGCAGAACAGGTCCGCGGCGATGTACGCCCTGCGGAGCTCTTCGTCGCTGGCCAGGCCGAGGAACTTCACCCGGTCCCGGAGTCCGAGCCGTGCCACCTGGGCCTCGAGGGCCGGCCGCACCTCGCCGCCGCCGACGATCTCGAGGTGGATGTCCAGGTTCTTGGGGGTCTTGGCCAGGGCGTCGATCAGCACGTCCACGTGCTTTTCCTCCGCCAGTCGGCCGGCGAAAAGCACCGTGGGGCTAGCGTGGCGTTCCACGGTTTCGCCAGGCAGCAGCTCGTAGGCCGCGGAGTCGATGCCATTGGAAAGCGGCAGGACCTTGCGGAGGAAGGCGTGCTGGTGCATCGCCTTGGCTGCCAGCGGTGTCGGGGTGGTCACGACGTCGGCCTGGCCCATGACCTTGCCCATGTCCTTCCAGGAGATGCGCCCGATGATGTCCTTGAACCACTGCGGGAACGGCAGGAAGGGGTTCAGGTTCTCGGGCATGAAGTGGTTGGTGGCCACGATCCTGATGCCGCGCTTCACGGCCTCGTACAGGACGTGCTCGCCGATCATGTAGTGGCTCTGGATGTGGACCACGTCCGGCTGGATCCGGTCGAACAGCAGTCCGATTTCCTTCTTGATCTCCCACGGGAAAGTGACGCGGAAGTATTCGTGCGTGGGCACCGAGTGGGAACGCAGCCGGTGGACGGTGGCCTCCTCACTGAACTCGCTGAAGCTCGGGCCCGTGCTCGGACGGCAGGCCAGGACATGGACGTTGTGTCCGCGCGCCGTCATTCCCTTGGCGAGGCGGTACCCGAACTGGGCGGCACCGTTGATGTGGGGCGGGTACGTGTCCGCGGCAATCAGGACGGTTAGCGGTTGCTGGTTGTCGGGCATGGTCACGTGGAGGCTCCTGGTCATGGTTCGTGCAGCTAGGTCTGTGGTGGCCGGCTGGCCGGCGGCGCAGGTGCGCCCGGCCTACTGCTGAAGTCTGAGCTGATGCCCTAGGCCAACCGGCCCGCTGCCTTCCGCGCGTCCTTCTTGCGCTTGGTGACCTCGGGATGGTGCCTGGAAAGGGCGATCACTCCCACGATAGCAAGCGAAGCCGCCGCCCCCATCGCAATCGCCATCACGGCATGGACATCCGGACGCAGCTCGCCGAGGATCGTGATGCCGATCGTGATGCCCACAATCGGATCGATCACGGTCAATCCGGCGATCACCAGGTCCGGCGGCCCGCTGGAGTAGGCGCTCTGGACAAACCATGACCCGAGGCCGCCCGCGGCCACGATCGCGACGACGGTGTACCACTGGACGTTCAGCAGGCCCAGTCCGTTCGGGTCCAGCAAGTGCTTGCCGATGATTCGGGTCAGCACGGCCACGAAGCCGAACAGAACCCCTGCGCCCAGGATGTAGATGAAGGCACTCATGCGGTGCCTGAAGAGCACGGCCAGCGTGCCGAAGAGGCCGACCGCCAGGGCGAGCAGCAGCACAATCGTCAGCTCGTCCGAGAAACTGACCGCGTGGCTTTCCTGCGTCACGTTCACGGCCAGCAGCACGAACAGCGCGGAACCGGTCACGCAGGCGGCGATGGCCACCACCGTCGCCCGGTTGATGCTCAGCCCCTGGTCCTTGGCATTGACGATCGTGGTGATGACAAGGGCGATCGCCCCGATCGGCTGGACCACGGTCAGCGGTGCCGTGACCAGGGCGACAGCATTCATCGCCATGCCGGCGCACAGGAGCAGCAGCCCCAGGATCCACCGCGGGTTTCGGAGCAGGCGCAGCAGCCCGTTGCTGCTGAGCGCCAGGCCGCCGGTGTCGGCCTTGACCGCGCTGCTCTGGCGTTGGGCCCCGATGGCCAGGAAGAAGGCGCCAAGCACCGCCAGCAATACCGCAAGCCACACCATCAGAGGAGGCCGCCGTCGTCGTCGCCGTCTTTAAGACTCTTACCCTTGCGGATGATGGCCCGGAAGTAGTTGTAGCCCGCGATCCAGTGCCCCACCAGGCCCAGCCCCAGCAGGATCCAGGCGACCACGGCGTAGACCTCGGTGGAGGGGATGGGCAGCTTGGAGAGCACAAGCAGCGGCGTCCCGAGCAGCAGGAGTGCCGTCCGGATCTTTCCGATGCGGCTCACAGGCAGGTCCGGGTGGCCGCGGAAGTAGAACAGCGACACGGACAGCAGGATGGCGTCGGGCACGAGCAGGGCCGCGAGGTACCACCACTGCACGACGCCGGCGAGGGCGAGGGTCACGGCGACGGCTATCAGCGACAGCCGGTCCGCCATGGGGTCGAGGATCCGGCCGAGGTTGGACAGCTGGTTGAAACGGCGGGCGATGTAGCCGTCCACCCAGTCGGTGCTGCCCATGATGGCCAGCACCAGGGCGGCGTAGCCGTACTCCTTCTGCCACAGCACCAGCCAGACGAAGAGTGGGACGCCGAGGAACCGCACCACGGTCAACAGGTTGGGGATGGTGAAGACCGTGTCGCGGTGGACCTGCCCGGGTCGGGCGCCAGCGCCGATGAATTTCATCCGTTCCCCCCGTTCCGTGGCCAGCAACGATTTCGCGTTGGAGTTCAGGGGGCTGCCTAGCCCTTGGTCAGTTTGTGCAGTAGGTACACCATTGCCGCTGTCGCGGCGGTGAACGCGACGACCGGCTTCCAGCGCTGGCGCAGCTGGCCGGCCGCTCCCGCGGTGTCGGCGTTGCGGGCAGTGCTCTGGAAGCGGGCGACAGTGCCCTCAAGCTGCTCCTTGCCGGCCTGGATCCGGACCCGTGCAGTCGCCAGCAGGGCCTGGGCCTGGGTCTTGATGTCAAGCTCCTGCTCGAGTTCATCCCGGATCACGGCCAGGTGGCTGCGCCGCTGATCCAGGCGGCGCCGCAGTTCGTCTTCGGTGGGCGGCGGGCCGTAGTCGGGCTCGGCGGCGGCTTTGGCTTCCTTCTCGGCCTTCTCCTTGGCGGCGGCCTCGGCCTTGGCGGCCTTCGCGGCCTTGGCCTGCTCGGAGGACGGATCCAGGACCGCTGGGTCGAAGCCGGAGCCTTCCTTGGCGATGCCGAGATCGTACTTCAGGTTGCGGAGGGTCTCTTGGGGAACCAGCGGCATGGTCTTTTTGAACTTTCGGTAGCCAATCAGTCCCACGATCAGGGCAACCAGGAGGAAGACCCCGCATACCAGAAGGGCCGCGAGCCACGCGGGCATGATCGTGGCCAGGCCCATGATGGCGGCAACAATAAGACCGATGATCAGGAAGGCAACAAAGACCAGGGCAACGGCCAAGAAGGCAGCGGCAACCCCGAGCGCGGTGCCCTTGCGCTTGATTTCGATCCTGGCCAGGGCAATCTCGTCAGTGAGTTGCCGGGGTGCCAGCCGGAAGATCAGCCTCGCGGTCTTGGGCAGCGCGGCAATGCGCAGCCCCCCGATTGTCCCGCCGCTGTGACGTCCGCTCATAGGTCCCGCCTAACTGGTTCCATCTGTCAGTCCGCTCGCGCGGGTTTGCCGTTCTGCACAGCTTCGCACAGACCCCGGTGTCAAAACTATCATTTAGGGTCCGGCCGGGCCCTTGGCGGCGGGGCGCGGCGCGGCGCAGCAACGGCCCATGGGCATCCGGGCCGGGCCCTAGGATGGCCTTTGTGAGCACACCCACCAATCCGGGCGATTCCCTGAGCCGCCGCCGCAAGCTCCTCTACATTCTGATGCTCGGTGCCCTGACCGCTCTCGGACCCTTCACGATAGACCTGTACCTGCCGGCGTTTCCGGCCCTGGAAGCCAGCCTGGGCGTCTCCGAGGCGGCCGTGCAGCTGACGCTGGCGGGAACCACCGTGGGCTTCGCCCTGGGCCAACTCGTTGTGGGGCCGCTGAGCGACAAGTTCGGCCGGCGGCTGCCGCTGATCCTGGCGACGGCGGTGCACATCGCGGCCTCCCTGGGCGCTGCCCTGTCCACGGACATCGCCACGCTGGGCGTCTTCCGGGTCCTGATGGGCATCGGCGCCGCGGGAGGCGGAGTCGTGGCCATGGCCATGGTCCGGGACCTGTTCAGCGGCTACGCCATGGTCCGGATGTTTTCCCGCATGGCCCTCATCAGCGGGCTTGCCCCGATCCTCGCACCGGTCATCGGTTCCCAACTGTTGCTGCTGATGCCGTGGCCGGGCATCTTCTTCTTCCTGGCCGGCTACGGGCTGTGCGTTTTCATCGCGGCGTTGTTCGTGGTCCGGGAGACACTGCCCCCCGAACACCGGGGCAAGACCGGGCTGACAGCCCGCCAGCGGTACAGGGTCCTGCTCACCGACCGGATCTTCGTCGGCCTGTTGATGGTGGGCGGCATGAACTTCGCCGGGCTTTTTACGTATCTCTCCGCGTCGCCCTTCCTGTTCCAGGACGTCTACGGTTTCACGCCCCAGCAGTACGGGCTGCTCTTCGGCATTAATTCGCTGGGCATCGTAGCCGGCGTCCAGACCAGCTCCAGGCTCATCCGGCGCGTGCCGCCGCAGTGGATCCTGGCCTGCTCCACGGCCTGGATGTTCCTGATGGCCGTGCTGATTGTCGTTTTCGACCAGCTGGGCTTCGGGCTGTGGGGCGTGATGGTGCCCCTGTGGTTCTATATCCTCGGGGTCGGCTTCACCTTCCCGAGCGTGCAGGTACTTGCCCTGGCCAAGCACGGCGCCCAGGCCGGCACCGCGGCCTCCCTGCTCGGCGCCGCGACGTTCCTGATGGCCGGGCTTGTCTCGCCGGTCGTCGGCTGGCTCGGTGTCGGTTCGCCCGGCCCGATGGGCGCGGTCCAGGCCGCCTGCATCCTGCTGGCCGCGGCCGCCCTGTGGCTGGTCGTCAGGCCCCGCACCGTCCCTTCGATCCACTAGCACCCCGCCCGAGGGGACATGCCCATTGTTCGCGGCCACCGCTCCGGGAGGACATGTCCAGTGTTCGCACCCGCGACTGGGCACAACGGGTATATGTCCACTCGCCAGCGCCAGCGCGGGGCATGTCCCGAGGCGGGCCCAGGGACGCCGCCAGCACGTCCAGTGCCGCCAGCACGTCCAGCACCTCCAGTGCCTCCAGTGCACCCCCCCACCCCCGCGGTACCCTGTTCGCGGCACACGGCGGGCGATAAAGTATTGGTATGCCCGACTGGCGCGACCCTCGGCCCCACCCGGCCACCTGGCAGCGGTGCGACGACGGGATCCTGCCCCTGTGGTGGGATCGGCTGTGCAGCCAGACCGGCGCGCAGTCGGCGGCCCTGTTCGCGGCGGGCCTGTTCACCGAAGACCGGCGTCGTCCGATCGCCCAGTGGTACAACCAGGCCTACGACTCGGCCGTCCTCGTGGCCCCCGAGAGCTCCCCGGAATGGCCCGTGCAGCGCTTCGGCATCTTCTACGCCCCGCCGCACGCGGGCTTCACGCAGGTGCATTCGGCACCGCACGAGTGGCACCCCCGCGAGCCCCGGCAGTCCCCCACCGAGCAGGAGGCGTTCCTGGCCGCCGTGGCCGAAGCCGAACGCTTCCTGCAGGTGGAGATGTACTTCGTCTGAAGGCCCCCGCCGGGCACCGGGCGCAGGGCATAAAAAAGGTCCCGCGGCCGGTTGTACACCGGCCGCGGGACCTGTCCGCTCCTCCTGCTGGACTTGAACCAGCAACCCTTCGATTAACAGTCGAATGCTCTGCCAATTGAGCTAAGGAGGAATGAAGCAGGTATGACTTTAGCAAAGGTTTCGCCGCTTTGGAAATCGGCCACGGAACCGGCGCCCCCTACCCCTCCGGTATGAAAAAAGTCCCCGTTCCGGTTTCCCGGAACGGGGACTGCGCGCTCCTCCTGCTGGACTTGAACCAGCAACCCTTCGATTAACAGTCGAATGCTCTGCCAATTGAGCTAAGGAGGAATGAAGCGGGTACTAGCCTAGCAAACACCGGGCCGGGAAGCGAAATCGGCCCGCCTCGGCGCCCCGGCCCGGCCGCTCCGCAGGCCAGCCGGGCAGCGTCCTCAGCCCTCCGAACGCAGCGACCGCCGCTCCATCTCGAGCTGCATGAGCTCCCGGTTCAACCGCTGGAACTCCTCCGGGTCGGCCGAGGCGTCGAGGCGCTGCAGCTGGCCCATCTTGTCCGCCTTGACCCGGGTGATCTGCAGCTCGAACAGCCGCGCCAGGATGTCCCGGCAGTAGCGCGCCACGGCGTCTGCCGTGTTGGCAGGCAGGGGCACCACGGAGAGTTCGGACACGAGCGGCCTCAGCGGCTCCGGCACCTCCTGCAGCAACTGCTCCACCCACCGCACCGGGTCCCCGGCGAAGCCCAGGCCGGTGGCCCGGATGGCCTCGTGGATGGCAAGGTACGCCGGGGTCGAGAAGCGCGCCTCGGAAAAACGCTGCCAGGTCTCGCCTGCCAGCATCGAGGGTTCCTGAAGGGCAACCTCGAGCGCCTGGCGCTCCATCGCGGCGACCGGGTCGCGGGGATCCGGACGGTTGAAGGCCGGAAGGGCGGCCGACGGCGGCAAGGGTGCCACGCCCGGCGCGGTCCCGGCAGCGCCGCCGTATCCGCGGCCCTGGCCCTGTCCTCCGTGGCCCTGCGCGCCGCCCTGGCTGTTCCCCTGGCTGTTTCCCTGCCTGTTTTCCGGACCCGAGGACCCCGGACCGGAGGGGGCCTGGGCGGCGCGCTTGGCGGCAGCGCCGACGGCCCGGCTGACCTCCTCGACCGGCATGCCCAGCCAGCCGGCCAGCTCGCGGGCGTAGGCCGGGCGGATGCCGGCGTCACGGATCTGCGCCACCACGGGAGCGGACTCGCGCAGGGCCGCGATCCGGCCTTCGACCGTGTCCAGGTTGTGCCGCCGCAGGGAGGCGCGGATGGCGAACTCGAACAGCGGCCGGCGGGTGCCGATCAGGTCCCGGACGGCCGAATCGCCCTTGGACTGGCGCAGCTCGCATGGGTCGGCACCGCCGGGTTCCACCGCAACGTAGGTCTGCGCGACGAAGCGCTGGTCCTCTTCGAAGGCGCGCAGCGCCGCCTTCTGGCCGGCGGCGTCGCCGTCGAACGTGAAGATGACCTCTCCCCCGCTGCCGTCGTCGGAGAGCAGCCGGC
>JAODMV010000090.1 GCA_025464875.1 Arthrobacter sp.
CAGCGCGAGGAAGACGAGCTGGCCCGGCGCATCTCCCGCCAGCTCCAGGGCAGCTACAACACCGCCGTGCTGAGCCTCAAGGGCGGCATCGGCAAGACCTCCACCACCGTCGGCGTCGGGCTGACCCTGGCGGAATTCCGCGGGGACCCGCCGTGCGCGATCGACGCGAACCCCGACTCCGGCGACCTGGTGGAGCGCGCCCTCGGCGAGGGCCTCTACCTGCAGCAGAGCCCGCGCACCATCACGGACCTGCTCAAGAACATCGAGTCCATCGATTCCCTCACGGCCCTGGCGCGCTACATGCACCACGCCGGACGGCTCCACCTGATTGCCGGCGAACAGGACCCCGAGGTTTCGGACTCCCTGACCGCCGAGGAATACCTGCGGATCCGCAAGCTCATCTCCGGCTACTACTCGGTGGCCCTGACCGACTGCGGAACCGGCGTCACGCACAACGCCATGAAGGGCATCCTGCAGTCCGCGGACAACCTGATCATCGCGGCCGGCTACGCGGTCAGCGGGGCCAAGCGCGCCCGCAGCACCCTGCACTGGCTGGCGGGCCACGGCTACGAGGAACTGGCCCGCAACGCCGTCGTGGTCATCACGGACAAGGACGAGGTCTCCTCCCGGGTGGACAAGGACGCCATCGAGGAGCACCTCTCCGGCATCTGCCGCCAGCTGATCGCGGTGCCCCACGACCGCGGGGTGGCCGACGGCGACCTGGTCACCCTGGATTCGCTCCGCCCGGAAACCCGGCGGGCCTACCGGGAGATTGCCGCCGCGATCGTCGACGGCTACGCCTAGCCATGAGCCACCATGCCGGGGACGGGGCCGCGCTGCAGCTTCAGGACCTCATCATGGACACCGAGAACGTCGAGGACTTCCTCGACCGCCTCGCCGGACTCGCTGCGGCCACGCTCAGCCGCTCCGTTGGCGCCGAGATCGAATGCGGCGTGACCCTGCAGCGCCGCAAGCGGACCATGACGGTGGCGGGCAGCAGCCCGCGGGCCGTCGCCCTGGACCGGATCGAGCAAAGCATCGGCAACGGGCCCTGCCTCGCGGCGCTGCGGGCCAAATCCATCGTCCTGCTGGCCGATGTGGACACCGATACCCGCTGGCCCGAATACCAACAGCAGCTGGCTGTCCAGGGCTGCCGCAGCACCCTGGGCGTTCCGCTCGAGATCGGCGAGGACGCGGCCGCGGCGCTGAACTTCTTTGCCGCCGACGCGGGACGCTTCACCGAGGAGACGGTCGCGGAGGCCGCCGGCTTCGCGGACCTCGCGGGCCGTGCCCTGCGCCTGGCCGTGCGGATCGGCACCGCCCAGGCCCGCGCCGCGGATCTGCAGGCGGCCATGGAGCACCGCACCGCCATCGACTTGGCCTGCGGCGTCATCATGGCGCAGAACCGCTGTTCCCAGGACGAGGCGATGGCCATCCTCACCAAGGTCTCCAGCAACCGGAACCAGAAGCTGCGGGACGTCGCGGCCGAAATCCTCCGCAACCTCCAGGGCCAGGAAGTCCGCACCCACTTCGAGGGCTAGGCGCGCCGGCAGCCCTAGGATGAGGGGGATGACCACCACAGCCCCGGCACCCTTCAGCCTCCGCCGCATCGCCGTCCCCGCCTTCGGCCCGGCGCTGCTGTTCAGCATCGGCGAGGGCGCGGTCCTGCCCGTGGTGGCGTTGTCCGCCCGGGACCTGGGCGCCTCGGTCGCGGTCGCCGCCCTGGTCGTCACGCTGATCGGCCTCGGGTCCTGGTTCTTCAACCTGCCGGCGTCCCTGATCACCCTGAAATTCGGCGAACGCTGGGCGATCGTGGGCGCCGCCCTCGCCAGCGCCCTCGCGCTGGCCGCCGCGGCAGTGTCCCCCCTGGTCCCCGGCGGACTCTGGCTGCTGGCGGCGGCGATCGGCGTCGTCGGGATGGCCGCCAGCGTCTTCAACCTGGCACGGCAGAAGTACCTGACCGAGGCGGTGCCGGTGGCCTTCAGGGCCCGGGCCCTGTCCACGCTCGGCGGCGTCAACAGGATCGGCATCTTCGTCGGCCCCTTCCTCGGCGCCGCCGTGATGCAGTTTGCCGGCATCACCGGCGCCTACTGGACCGGCGTCGTGGCCATGCTGGCCGCCGCGGCCCTGGCCGTGACCATTCCCGAACTCGTGGCGAAACCCGCCCCGGCGGACGGCGTCCCGGCCCAACAGGCCACGCTGCGCAGCGTCGCGGGATCCCATGCCGGGGTGTTCCTGACCGTGGGCATGGGGGTGCTGCTGCTGAGCGCGATCCGCTCATCGCGGCAGGCGGTCATCCCGCTGTGGGCGGAACACCTGGGCATGGACGCCACGCAGGCCTCGCTGATCTACGGGATCTCCGGCGCGATCGACATGCTGGTCTTCTACCCGGCCGGCAAGCTCATGGACCGCAAGGGCCGGCTGTGGGTGGCGGTGCCGTCCACGCTCATCATGGGGACGGCCATGCTGCTGATTCCGCTCAGCACCGGCTTCCTAGGCATGATGCTGGCGGCGCTCCTGATCGGCTTCGGCAACGGCATCAGCTCCGGCCTGAACATGACGCTCGGGGCCGACTTCTCGCCCGAGAATGGCCGCGGGCAGTTCCTCGGCATCTGGCGGTTCATGGTCGACGCCGGCGCCACCGCCGGGCCCGTGCTGCTCTCCGGGGTGACCGCCGTGGCCTCGCTCGCGGCCGGGGTGGCGGCCACCGGCCTGCTCGGCTTCGCCGCCGCCGTCGTCTTCGCCATCACCGTTCCCCGCCTCAAACACCGCCGGAACTACTGACCGGCCCCGCTGGTCCTCCCGGGGCCGGGGCGGGGTGAGTTGCCGCACATGCTGTGCGATATATCCAGTGTCTGGATGTGAGAGGCGGCCCGGATGCTCCATAGTGGACAATGCAATCTTGCCGCTCCTTATTCAAAGAGCGGCAAAGCTTCTGTCGTCGGTGGGGAATGACAGCTGGTCAGAAAATATGGAGACCGATGGTTACCCACAAGGGCGCGGATCGTCGCGCCGTCTCGGCCGGCGCCGGACACGATCCTGGCATGTTGCTGAGCTGCGCCCTACTGGGAATGGCCGGGCTCTACCTGGCCGGGTTGGCGTTCCGGTCAAACATGGCCTTCAGCCCGTTGGTGGACGGCCTCCTTGCCCTTCTCAGCGTATGGTTTCCGGCCGCCGTGGGCTGGCTGATCGCGTTCCGCACCCGGTTCCGACGAACGGACATCCTCTTCGCCGCCGCCGCCGTGACCTGCCAGGCCGCAGGGACTACCTACTGGGTGCTCAAGTCCGCCACGGGCGAACATGTGCCCCTGCCGTCACCGGCGGACATCGGCTACCTCGGATTCTTAGTGCTGATGCTGGCGGCCTTGGCCGTGGTGGTCCGCCGCCGGCTCAATGAGATGGCCTGGCCCGTACTTCTGGATGTTGCCGTGGGCACCCTCGGGGCTGCCGCCGTTTTGACGGTAATGCTGGAGCCGATTCTGCATTCCGCTTTGGATGGTCCGCTCACCGCGGCAACGGCGCTGGGGGTGGCATACCCCCTGCTGGATCTCCTGCTGGTGACAGCCGTCGTCGGAATCGCCGCCACGCCGGACCGCAACATCGGCCGGGGATGGATCCTGCTGGGGCTCTGTCTGCTGACTATTACGGGGGCCAACTTCGGCTACGCGCTCCTGGAACTAAGGGGACTGTATGTCGTGGGGACTCCACTGGACGGGACGTGGTCACTGGGCCTGGCG
>JAODMV010000010.1 GCA_025464875.1 Arthrobacter sp.
CAGCTGATCCAGTACGGCTTCGAGACCCTCACCGAAGCCGGCTACAAGCCGGAGGTCGCCTACTTCGAGGTGCTGCACGAGCTCAAGCTCATCGTCGACCTCATGGTTGAAGGCGGCATCGCCAAGCAGCGCTGGAGCGTTTCCGACACCGCCGAGTACGGTGACTACGTCTCCGGTCCGCGCGTCATCACCCCCGAGGTGAAGGAAAACATGAAGGCTGTCCTCAAGGACATCCAGGACGGCACCTTCGCCAAGCGCTTCATCGACGACCAGGACGCCGGAGCACCCGAGTTCAAGGAACTGCGCCAGAAGGGTGAAGACCACCCGATCGAGGCCACCGGCCGCGAACTGCGCAAGCTCTTCTCCTGGATCAAGAACGAAGACGACTACACCGAGGGCTCTGTCGCCCGCTAGGCACCGCCGGCAGGGAAGCCGGACGCCATTGCTGGGGTCCGGCTTTCCTGCGTTCTGCACCGTTTTGCACCACCTGCACCACCTGCACCACCCTGAAATAGCAGCAGCACCCCGCGCGCCGCGGCACCCTCCGCGGCGCCGGGCGATTCACCAAAATCCCCACCTGGAACACAAGAGAGCTAAAGAGGTCACCGGTGACAAGCACCAAACCTGTAGTACTCCTCGCTGAGGAACTTTCGCCCGCCACAGTCGAGGCCCTCGGCCCGGACTTTGAAATCCGACAGACCGACGGCGCCGACCGTTCCCAGCTGCTCTCTGCGATCGCGGACGCGGATGCCGTCCTGATCCGCTCCGCCACCCAGTTGGACGCCGAAGCCATTGCCGCAGCGAAGAAGCTCAAGGTCATCGCCCGCGCCGGCGTAGGCCTGGACAACGTGGACATCAAGGCCGCCACCCAGGCCGGCATCATGGTGGTCAACGCGCCCACCTCGAACATCGTCTCCGCCGCCGAGCTCACCGTGGGCCACATTCTGAGCCTGGCCCGCCACATTCCCCAGGCCAGCGGCGCGCTCAAGGACGGCGAGTGGAAGCGCTCCAAGTACACCGGCATCGAACTGTACGAGAAGAAGATCGGGATCATCGGCCTGGGCCGGATCGGCGCCCTCGTCGCGGCCCGCCTGAAGGGCTTCGACACCAAGATCCTTGCCTACGACCCCTACATCACCTCCGCCCGCGCGGCCCAGCTCGGCGTGCAGCTGGTGACCCTGGATGAACTGCTCGCGCAGTCGGACTTCATCACCATCCACATGCCCAAGACGCCGGAAACCGTCGGCATGCTCGGCACGGACGCCTTCAAGAAGATGAAGAACACGGCCTATGTCGTCAACGTCGCCCGCGGCGGACTGGTGGACGAAGAAGCCCTGTACGCAGCCCTGGAGTCCGGCGAGATTGCCGGAGCCGGCGTCGACGTCTTCGTCAAGGAGCCGAGCACTGACCTGCCGTTCTTCAAGCTCGACAACGTGGTGGTGACACCGCACCTGGGCGCCTCGACCGACGAAGCGCAGGAAAAGGCCGGCGTCTCCGTCGCGAAGTCCGTCCGCCTGGCCCTGGCCGGCGAACTGGTGCCCGACGCCGTCAACGTCGCCGGCGGCGTCATTGCCCCGGACGTGCGCCCGGGCATCCCGCTGATGGAGAAGCTGGGCCGCATCTTCACCGCCCTGACCCACGCCTCGCTCACGCAGTTCGACGTCGAGGTGGCCGGGGAAATCGCTTCCGATGACGTCAAGGTGCTGGAACTGGCCGCGCTCAAGGGCATCTTCGCCGACATCGTGACCGAGCAGGTCTCCTACGTGAACGCCCCCGTGATCGCCGAGCAGCGCGGCATCAACGTACGCCTCATTACGACGCCGGACACGGAGTCCTACCGCAACGTCCTGACCCTGCGCGGAGCGCTCAGCGACGGCAGCCAGATCTCTGTGGCCGGGACCCTGACCGGGCCCAAGCGGGTGGAGAAGCTCGTAGGCGTCAACGGCTACGAGGTGGAGATCCCGATCAGCGAGCACCTCGTGGTCGTTGCCTATGCGGACCGGCCCGGCGTGATCGGCACGATCGGGCACATCCTGGGCATGAACAACATCAACATCGCCGGAATGCAGGTGGCGCGCCAGGCGGAAGGCGGCCAGGTGCTCGCCCTGCTGACCATCGACAGCTCCGTTCCGCAGCAGGTCCTTGACGCGATCAAGGCCGGAATCGGCGCTGACATGGTGCGCGAGGTCGACCTGGAGGACTGAACTCCGCGCCGTGGCCTCGCGCCGGCCTGACCGCCGGCGCGAGGCTCCGAAAGAGCGGCCGGTCTGCGTACAATGGCTAGGTCCGAGTTTCGGATCTGGCCGGCAGACCGGCCTTTACTTTTGCACGCCCGGCAGGGGACGCCGTCGATTCCGCACTGGAATGACATCAAGCGTGCGCACGCAATCCAGCTTTCAGGAGCCCAATGAACGCCGTCCAGAGGTTCATCAGAAGCAGAGTGCTTTTGCTGACCGCGTCCATTTTGATCGCGGCCATGTGCCTGTCCGTCCTCGTCCAGGGCCAGTCCCAGGCTGCCCTGAACCGGACGGTAGACCAGAACTCACGGGGAATCTACGACATCCTCGTCCAGGCCAAGGCCGACGACACCGGCGGGCTCATGCAGCCCGAAATCGCCACCGGGCAGGGCGGAATCGGCTTCGACCAGCTGGACTCCATCCGGAAGCTGTCCGGCACCTCCGTGGCCGCGCCGATCAGCCTGGTCTCGCGCGTCACCCAGAACCTGGAGTCGCCCCGGCTCGACGCCACCGACTACCTGGGCTACAACGCCGGGCTCGCGGGCACCTCCGGGGATCCGACCGCCACCGATCCGAGCCAGTGGCCGGCGGCCGAGTCAGTCCTGAGCGCCACGCCCAAGAAGTACCGGCTCACCGCCAGCGCCGTGAGCTCCGACGGCCACTCGGACCAGACCCTGTTCAAAACCATGGCCGAAGGATCCCTCGGCAAGGCCAAGCTCGTTGAGGAGCAGGTCGCCGGCGGCAAAAACGTGCGCATCGCCGGCCCGGCGGGGGAGACCGGCATCAAGTTCCCGGCCCCGGCCGGCGGCTCCGAGCACAACCTCTTCAACCTTTCGGTTTCGCTGCCGATGGCACCGCAGGTCACGGAGTCCGTCGTCGCCGTCGACCCCGTGTCCGAACGCGCGCTGCTCGGCCCGGCCGGTGACTTCCTGGCCCCGCTCGAGAAGGCGCCGCCGGCCGACGCCCGCAACGCCGGGGCGGTCGGCCGCCACTTCGAGAGCCTCTTCAGCACCGGCATCGGCATGGAGGAGCTGAAGGAAGGTCCCGACTTCCTGGGCGTCAAGCTCAAGTACTGGGCCCCGCTGATGAGCCAGTACCAGCAGGCCAAGCGCAGCGGCCAGCTCACCGCCGACTCGCAGGCGATCCCGCTGATCGTCCGCTCGGGCACCTCCCTGGACCTGAAGTACACGGTGAAAATCGAGGAAATCGATGCCTCCGGCAAGGTCACCAAGGATGTCGGCACCGTGACACGCTCACTGGACAAGGATTACCTGCCGTTCGTCTCCAAGTCCCCGTTCGCGCTGGCCTGGCCCGGTTCGAAAGACCTGTCCCGGCTGTTGGGCGACACCGGCAGCTTCAGCCAGGGCCTCTACAACCCCGCCACCTGGAGCACCGACTTCGCCTCCGCCCCCAAATACACGGACGGGTCCACCGCCGGCAACGGCGCCGTGGACAAGAGC
>JAODMV010000246.1 GCA_025464875.1 Arthrobacter sp.
CGGAAGCTAAGACCCACAGCGCCGATGGTACTGCACCCGGGAGGGTGTGGGAGAGTAGGTCACCGCCGGACATAAATTAGAGCCCAGGCCCCGACAACGAACGTCGGGGCCTGAGCCGTTTAACGCCTCTTCATCTTTTAGCGCCACAACACGGGTGCTGCATTATCCCGCTTTACGGTCAGTTCTGCAGTGGGTCGTCCAGTAGTTCGGTGAGCGCCTTGTCTATGACTGCCTGGTCTTCCGGGTTAACGGTGCCAGGTGGCCAGGCTCAGCTCCGGTGCTTATGGCAACTATGGCGCGACCGGCATTCTTTTCACTCGCGCGGCGGGAGGGGATCCGCCCGGAATATCAAAGACTTGCAGGGGCGTGGACGGATCTGGAACGCGCGGTGAGAAGCGACCAGAATGCGCGAGGGAAAATCCCCTGTTCCTGACGTTGAAACTGTGGCGGACACCCAGTCGGCAGTCGATGGCACCCGTCGCCGGGCACCTCCGCGGGCGGGTTCGGCATCTGTTGGGTTCGGTCCACTTTCGGAGGCACTGCTTGCAACATCCGGGCTTGTGAGACTTCCCACCGGGACGCCCGAATGGCCTGATGCCGTTAGCCGGGTGCGGGCGACTCGCCTAGAATTGGATGAGATGTACGGACTTCGAAGCGCTTGATTTCGGGTTGCGTAGGAAACGAAACACGGAACAGAGCGGCTGCGATTGCGCCAGTGGTCAGCTCACTATAGGAGGACTCCAGCATGGCTGAGCACAACGACGGCAATCGCGGCGGAAACGACCGGGGCAACTCCGGCGGAAGCGGATCGGGCCGAGCGCCTTACCGCGGAACCAACAATTCAGGTGGCGACCCCCGCGGTTTCCGTGGCAGGGAGGACCGGGGCTCCGCGGGGGCGCGGCCGGCGTACAACGATCGTGATCGTAAGCCGTTTGGTGAGCGTCCTGCGCGTGACGGGGATCGTAAGCCGTTCAGCGGTGGTGGCGATCGTGATCGTAAGCCGTTTGGTGACCGTGCGCCGCGTGAGGGTGGTGAGCGTCGCAGTTTTGGTGGTGGCGATCGTGATCGTAAGCCGTTCAGTGGCGGCGACAACCGGAAGCCCTTCGGCAACCGCGAGGATCGTCCGGCCAGGACGTTCGACCGCGCCGACTCGGGTCCGCGCCAGTTTGGACGTGACCGCGAAGAAAACCGCCCGATGCGCGAACCCAATGCCCGCGATCTCCGCAGCGCCAACCGCCCCGACCGGGAGCGTTCGCCTCAAATCGACGAAGACGTCACAGGCAAGGAACTGGACCGCGCAACGCAGCACCAGATCAAGACCCTTGAAGACAACAGTGCCGAGTGGGTTGCACGCCACCTGGTAATGGCCGGCCGACTCATTGACGAGGAACCCGAGCTCGCCTTCCAGCACGCCCTTGCAGCAAGCCGCCGTGGCGGTCGCTTGTCGGCGGTCCGCGAAGCTGTCGGGCTGACCGCTTACGCGGCCGGCCACTACGGCGAGGCCCTGCGCGAATTCCGCACCTACCGGCGTATCAGCGGCTCTAATATGCACCTGCCCGTCATGGCCGACTGTGAACGTGGCCTCGGCCGCCCGGATCGCGCCCTTGAGATGGCGCGCTCTGACGAAGCCAAGGATCTGGACGCCCCCGGCAAGGCTGAGCTCGCCATCGTGGCTGCCGGCGCCCGCGCCGACCTGGGGCAGCTTGACGCCGCCGTCTCCGAGCTGGAGATCGTCCAGCTGGACATTAACCGGGCCTTCTCCTACAGCCCCCGGCTCTTCCGCGCCTATGCTGATGCACTGGCCGCAGTGGGCCGCACCGCCGAGTCCGAGAAGTGGCAGCGCCAGGCTCTCGTTGCCGAGAAGGCCCTCGGCCTCGATGTCTCGGAAGATCCGGACATCATTGACCTCGGCTGGGACGAGGAAGAGGAAGCCCGCGAGGAAGAGCAGCGGCGCGGGCTTCTCGCCCAGCAGTCCGCCGCGGGGGCTGAAGAGCAGGCTCCCCGTGCCGCAAGCGCCGAGGCCGTTGCCGGGCTCCCGGAAAAGCACGTAGCTGAGGAAGGCCTGAACGCTCTCGAGGCAGCGTCCGACGATGTGGAATCCGACTTCTATGAGTCAGACGACGCCGAGTCCGATGACGACTCTGTGGAAAACGACACACTGGACCGCTCGGAGGTTCTGGCCGGGGATGACGTCGAGGAGACCGGCGACGGCGATTCCTACGCAGACTCGCACGACTCGGACCCCGGCCAGCCGGAACGCGCCGAGGACTAAGCGGATGGCCGATGCGGAGCTGATCTCCACGTTCGATGCCCTGCTCGCAGACCTCGACGGCGTGGTCTATGCGGGACCCCACGCCATTCCCGGAGCGGTGGAGTCGCTGTGCAGACTGGCCGGCATCGGGGTCGGTCTGGGCTATGTCACGAACAATGCGTCCCGGACGCCCGCGCAGGTGGCGCAACACCTGCGCGAGCTCGGGGCGCCGGCGGAGGACCACCAAGTGGTCAGCTCCTCACAGGCCGCCGCGGCGCTGCTGGCCTCACGGCTGCCCGCGGGGGCGGCCGTGCTCATCACCGGCAGCGCAGCCCTGGCTCACGAGATTGAACTCGTCGGCCTGGTGCCGGTCCGCAGCGCAGGGGAGCACCCCCTCGCCGTCGTGCAGGGATTCAGCCCCGAGATCGGCTGGAAGGACCTCGCCGAGGCGTCGTACGTCATCGCCGGCGGCGCTCTGTGGGTCGCGACGAATACGGACATGTCCATTCCCCAGGCCCGGGGCATCGCCCCCGGCAACGGAACGCTCGTGGCCGCCGTGGCCGCGGCCACCGGCCAGACCCCGCTCGTCGCGGGCAAGCCCGAGGCGCCCCTGTTCCACACGGCCGCCAAACGGCTGGCCGCGGACCGGCCGCTGGTCGTCGGCGATCGCCTGGATACCGACATCCTCGGCGGGAACAACGCCGGCTTTGCTACCGTGGCGGTGCTCACGGGCGTCGACACCAGGGAATCGATCCTGGCCGCCCGGACCCCGGAGCGCCCTGATTTCCTTATCCGCGACCTGACGGAGCTGTACCTGCCCTACCCGGTGGTGGAGCACGACGCCGGGCGGTTCCGCAGCGGCTCGGCCTCCGCCGTCGTGCACGGGCAGGCAGTGCGCATCAGCGGCGATCCCGCCGACCTCGACTCCTGGCGGGCTGCCTGTTCGGCCTGGTGGGCCGCGAACCCCGAGACGAGCACCGCCTTGGCGCCGGTTGTCGAGTGGCTGGACCGCTAGGAACGGCTTGATCACTAGACTGGGCACATGACCGAGCCCAACCACGCCACCGCCACGGAAGCACCGGAAACGGAAGAAGCGCCGGCCGGGGTCTCCTGGCCTCCGCTCCCGTCCGAGCCGGCAACGCAGACTTCGGCAACGCAGACTTCAGCAGCGCAGAATTCATTAGGCCAGGATCCGGCCGTCAGCTCCCTGCTGGAACGCCTTGGCGCCCTCCCCGGCCGGCCCGTGGCCGGGCACGGCGAGGTTTACGCCGGGCTCCATGATGAGCTGCTCGAAGCCCTCAACGAGGACGTATCAGGACATGAGAATGCAACGAGGGAAGCCTCATCATGACCAGGCTTGACCAGACACTTGTCAGCCGCGGGCTGGCAAGGTCCCGCACCCATGCCGCCCGCCTGATCGCCGAAGGCAAGGTCAGCTCCGGCGGCGAAGTGCTCGCCAAGGCCTCGCTCCAGGTCCAGGACGGCGCCGCGCTGGACGTCGCGGCCTCCGGCGAGGACAGCTACGTCAGCCGCGCAGGACACAAGCTGGCCGGCGCGCTGGATGCCTTTCCCGCCGTTCAGGTCGAGGGCCAGCGGTGCCTCGATGCGGGCGCCTCCACCGGCGGATTCACCGAGGTCCTGCTCCGCCGCGGCGCGGACCATGTGGTGGCGGTGGACGTCGGCCACGGCCAGCTGGTCCCGCAAATCCGGAACGATGCGCGGGTGTCCGTCCACGAAGGCCTCAACGTTCGGTACATGACGGCGGAGGAGATCGGCGGTCCGGCGGCGCTGACCGTGGCCGACCTGTCCTTCATCTCCCTGACCCTCGTAGTGGCACCCCTCGCGGCCTGCACCGAACCGGGCGGCGACCTGGTCCTGATGGTCAAGCCGCAGTTCGAGATCGGCAAGGACCGGCTGGGCCGGACCGGCGTGGTCACCTCGGAGCGGGAACGCCGGCTCGCCGTGGGCAAAGTGGCGGCTGCCGCCATGGA
>JAODMV010000248.1 GCA_025464875.1 Arthrobacter sp.
CGGAAGCTAAGACCCACAGCGCCGATGGTACTGCACCCGGGAGGGTGTGGGAGAGTAGGTCACCGCCGGACATAAATTAGAGCCCAGGCCCCGACAACGAACGTCGGGGCCTGAGCCGTTTAACGCCCGCGTATGCGCCCGGGCGCGGGTACCGCCGGGCTGCGGAGGCATTCGCCGGGTAGAGTTGATGCCCATGGATAACCTCTTTAGCCATGCCCCTTCTGCCGGCCAGGAGCCGGACCCCGCGGACGTGCTGGACCCTGTCGTCTTCACCGCAGTGGTCCCCGGAAGCGTCGCCCGGGCCTTCATGGGCTTCACCGAACACACACATCTCTGGTGGCCACTTGAGGACCGCAGCGTCTTCGGCGCTGGCTCCTACGTCGAGTTCGAAGAGAACCTCATCCTGGAGACGGCAGACGACGGCCGGACGGCCGCCTGGGGCTCCATCGACGACTGGCAGCCCCCGCTGTCCTTCCACGCCGCCTGGCACCCGGGCACCTCGGCGCTGTGGTCCACCGAGCTCCGCGTGGCCTTCAGGGCCGTCGAGGGCGGCGTCGAGCTTCGCCTGGTGCAGAACGGCTGGGAAGGTGCCGAAAACCCTGTGGCAACGCGGGCCGAATACGAAGCCGGCTGGCCCCTGGTGCTGGAGCGCTTCGTGCGCTTCATGGGCGGAGCCGGCGCCTAAGTGACGCACGCCTCCGAGATCTTCCACGAAGCCGCTTAGAATGAAGGCCGAAGGGAAGGAAACCGGAGACCGCATGATCAGCATCGTTGACGAACTGACCTCTGTCCTTGGTGCGGCGAAAGTGGCCGTGGACACCGCGACCCTGGCCGCCTATGCCGTGGACCAGGCGCCGGTGCTGGACTTTCAGCTGCCACAGGCCGTGGTCCGTGCGGAATCCGTCGCCGACGTCCAGGCCACCGTCAGCGCGTGCGCCGCGCACGGAGTCCCCGTGGTCGCCCGCGGCGCGGGCACCGGCGTCTCCGGCGGGGCCCACGCCAGCCAGGGCTGCGTGGTGCTGAGCCTCGAACGCATGAACCGCATCCTTGAGCTCAATCCGGACGACGAGACCGCCGTCGTCGAGCCGGGGGTCATCAACGCGGACTTGAGCGCCGCCGCGGCGGTCCACGGGCTCATGTACGCCCCGGACCCGGCCAGCTTCAAGATGTCCACCATCGGCGGGAACGTGGCCACGAACGCGGGCGGGCTGCGCTGCGCGAAGTACGGCGTGACTCGGGACTCCGTCCTGGCGCTCGACGTCGTGCTGGCGGACGGCTCACTGATCCACACCGGACACCAGACGTTCAAGGGAGTCGCCGGCTACGACCTTACCGGGCTGTTCGTGGGCTCCGAGGGGACCCTCGGGGTCGTCGTCGGCGTGACCGTGCGGCTCAAGTACCTGCCGCGGGAGGTGCACACGATTGCCGCCTTCTATCCGGACTTCCGCAGCGCCGCGGCGGGCGTCCTGGCCGTCGGCAAGGCCCGCGTGCAGCCGGCCATCATGGAACTGCTCGACGGCGGGTCGCTCGCCCAACTCGACGATGCCCACGGCTCGGACCTGGCCGCGCGGGGCGGGTCCCTGCTGTTGATCCAGACCGACGGCTTCGGCGCCGCGGCGGAGGCAGCAGCCATCAGGCCGGTTCTTGCGGCGGGCGGGGCGGTGGTCACCACCGAGGCCAATGCGGAGGCCGAGCGGCTCGTCGAGCTGCGCCGCAACAGCCGCGGCGTGGAAGTTGACGACCAGTACCGCGTGGGCGAGGACGTCGCCGTGCCGCGGTCGCGGCTGGTGGACTACGTGGCCGCCCTGGAAACCATGGCGGCGGCGCACCGGGTCCAGCTGAAGGTCGTCGCGCACGCCGGCGACGGCAACCTCCACCCCACCTTCTGGGTGGAGCGGGTGGACAGCCTGGTGGACGCCGACGCCATGCAGCGCCTGGGCGCCGCCCTGGACGAATCCATTGCCGTGGCCCTGGAGATGGGCGGCACCATCACGGGAGAACACGGGATCGGCCAGTACAAGCTGCGCTGGCTCGGGCTCGAGCAGAAGGCGCCGGTGCGGGAACTGCAGCGCCGGATCAAGGAGCTCTTCGACCCGGCCGGCATCCTCAACCCCGGCAAGGCCATTTGACCCGGCTGCCTAACCCGGCTGGGCAGCCTCAGTCGTCGCCGTCCGGGTATTCGTCAATCGACTCTTCGTCGCCGTAGCGCGATGACTCGGTTTCCGCCTCAAGGATCCTGAGCAGTTCCGCGTCCGGGTTGAGCATGATGGCTGCCTCATCCCGGCGGTGGCGCAGCTCGGAGTCGATGTAGGACTGTACGGCCTCGGCCAGGGGAATATGCCGGTTCTCCTGTTCGGACATGTACCAGCGGTGCTCCAGGATCTCGTGCACGGCCTCCGCCGGCTCGAGTTTCCCTGAAAGGTCGCGGGGAATGGAACGGACAATCGGTTCGAAGATCTGGCTGACCCACAGGTGGGCGCTGTACTCCTCGTCCATGCCCGGGTTGTTGTCCGCGCGGAAGGAGTCCATGTCGTTCAGCAGCCGGCGGGCCTGGTTCTCCTGGGCGTCCAGTCCGGTCAGGCGCAGCAGCCGGCGCTGGTGGTGGCCCGCGTCCACCACCTTGGGCTGGAGCTGGATCGTGGAGCCGTTCTGGGTGGTCTTGATCGCGTACTCCCCGACGTCGAACCCCAGTTCGTTGAGCCGCCGGATGCGGGCGGCCACCCGCCAGCGCTCACCGATCTCGAAAGACTCCTTCGCCGTCAGCTCCGTCCACAGGCGCCGATAGCTGTCCATGATGAGTTCGCTGGTGGCCACGGGGTCCACCTTCTCCTCGATCAGACCCCCGTCGAGGAGGTCCATGAGTTCGCCGGCGATATTGACGCGGGCGATTTCCAGATCGTACTCGCGCTGGCCGGTGGACAGGTCGGGATACAGTTCGCCGGTCTCGGCATCCACCAGATAGGCGGCGAACGCACCGGCGTCGCGGCGGAAGAGGGTGTTGGAAAGCGAGACGTCGCCCCAGTAGAAACCGATCAGGTGCAGCCGGACCAGCAGAAGGGCCTGGGCGTCGATCAGGCGGGTGAGGGTGTCCTTGCGCAGCATCTGGGAGAAGAGGGCGCGGTACGGCATGGAGAACTTGAGGTGCCGCGTGACCAGGACGGGGTTCAGGGGGCGGCCGTCCGGGGTGGTGCGTCCGGTGATGACGGCAACCGGCTCCACGCAGGGGACGTCGAGCCGCGCGAGCTTGCGGAGCATGTGGTACTCGTGCCGGGCGATGTGCTCCGAGGTTTCCTTGATGGCGATGACGGAGCCGCCGAGGTGGGCAAAGCGCACGATATGGCGGGAGATGCCGCGGGGGAGCGCAGCGAGGTGCTCGGCCGGCCAGTCCTCGAGGGCTATATGCCACGGCAGGTCCAGCAGTTCGGGCTCGGTGGCTGCGGCCGTGATGCTCAGCGACGTGGAGTGGGAGACCTTGTCATCGTTGGCGCTGGCGGCTTGGAACCGGGGCAGCTTGCCGATCTGACCATAGTCGGTCGGTTCGTCGTGCCACTGGGCATTGTATTCCTCGGTCATGGGCCAATTATTCCGTACGTAGGGC
>JAODMV010000078.1 GCA_025464875.1 Arthrobacter sp.
AGCCTCCGAACCGACAGCTGCTGAGCCGGACCCGGCAGCCTCCGAACCGACAGCTGCTGAGCCGAAGCCGGCAGCCTCCGAACCGACAGCTGCTGAGCCGGAGCCGGCAGCCTCCGAACCGGGCGCGACAACCGGCGAAACGATGGCAGGCGGGTCAATCGCCAGAGCGGCAGTGCTAGGTTCTGCCACCGCGGCCGCGCCGCCAACGGCGGCTTCCGAATCGCCGAGTACACCGAGGGACGTCGCACCGAGGGTGACGGGGGCCGTCACCGGGGCGACAACCTGGGTGCCGGAAGCCGTGCCGTCGGCGCCGGACGTGTCTGCCGCCGAAGCGACTGTTGTGCCAAGGGCCAGAAGGCCGCCGGCAAAGAGGGTGCCGAGCAGCCCCCTACGCAGATTTGCATGCATGTTGTTTTCTCCTGAGCGAGTTGGTGTGGGCCGCCCGCGGCAGCCCGATTGGCCGTGTTCTGCCCCCATTCAGGGCAGGCAGGTCCCAACTAGTCAGGAGAGGATCCGGGGTCGAAAGACACCGGTTGTGGGGCGTGCTGTAGAGGTCCGCCGATTGGGACGGCGCCGGTCAGCGCGTTTAGCTGGAACGGTCTGGATTCGAGCGCCACCGGTCCGGACGTCCCCGACTGGTTCTGGCTGCCGGACCCGGAGCCCGGCACGGCCGGCGGCGTGTCTCCACCGCCCGGGGACTGGCCGGGCGCCCCCGTACCGCCCGGGGCCGGGGCTTGGAAGGCTGCCGACGACGTGGCGAGCGGCGCGGCGACATCGGTCTGCCGGGCGGCAACAGAGGGCAGGGATGTGGTGGAATCGCCCAAGCCAGGGCGTGCATCCAGCGCAGGCACGGGAACCGGCGCGAGAGCCGGAATCGGGGAGGGGCCCGTCATGACCTCGGTGGGAGGGGCGAGAATCGGCGCGGTCACTGGTGCTACCTCCGCCACGGCCGGCAGAACCGGATCGACCACGCTGGCACCCACCAGAGCCACCGCCGCGGAGACCAGAGTCACCGGGGTCTGCGCGGGATCGACGTGAGTCGCTGCGGGGAGTAGCTCGATTGTCCGGCCCACGGCGCCGCTCAGACCGCCGGCGGGCGGCTGCGCGCCCGGCTTTGCGGGCTCCGGCGCGGAGGCGGAGACTGATGGGATCGTCGAGGCGAGTCCGCCGAGAAGGCGATCGTAATCTGTGCCGGCATCTGCGCTCGCCGCAGTGGCGGAGAGTGCCAGCCACGCCGTTGCGCCCGCGACCCCCAGCAGCACTGGGCGGAAGGAGCGCAGCACGCGCCCTGGACGTCGTTCGTGGTTCACGTGCAACACCCCCCGGCGTGACGAAGAAAATCGAGACCAATGTATCGGCTAGCGAACCCAGCCTAAGCAGGAAAGGCGAGGGAGTCTAGAGAAAGCGCGGATGAATCCGTCGAATCGGTCGGATCGGACGGGGCGAGCCGCCGTCTCTGCGTCCTCAAAAGCGGTGCACTGACAGTGTTTAGCGGCTTCGCACCGGGGTTCGTCAGCTTGCTTATTATTTCGGTGCTTTCTAGAGTTGTAGCTGTAGGGCAAGGCAATCCCAGCGTGGGTACCACGAACCGCTGAGCGCCCGTGGACCCGCGCCCCGACAAGAGGAGGACGCATGTCAGAGCACAACATTGCAGGCAAGAAGGTCGCGTTTCTGCTGACGGACGGCGTGGAG
This sequence comes from Arthrobacter sp., assembly GCA_025464875.1. Taxonomy (GTDB): domain Bacteria; phylum Actinomycetota; class Actinomycetes; order Actinomycetales; family Micrococcaceae; genus Arthrobacter. The sequence goes on from JAODMV010000078.1 coordinate 1,693, forward strand.
CAAGTGGAGCTGACCAGCCCTTGGAACGCCGTGAAGGAAGCCGGCGGGGAACCCACGCTCGTCGCGCCCAAGAGCGGGAAGCTGCAAGGCTTCGACGGCACCGAAAAGGGTGAGACTTTCGCCGTCGACGTCACGGCCGCGGAGGCGAACGCATCGGACTTCCATGCCCTGGTGATTCCCGGCGGCGTCATCAACGCCGACCACCTCCGCGTGGACAAGGACGCGCAGGCCTTCACCCGCGCCTTCTTCGAACAGCACAAGCCGGTGGCATCCATCTGCCATGGCCCCTGGCTGCTGATCGACGCCGGCGTCATCAAGGGCCGGAACGTGACCTCGTACCACACGCTCCAGACCGACCTAAAGAACGCGGGGGCCAACTGGACCGACCAGGAAGTGGTGGTGGACCAGGGTCTGGTCACCAGCCGGAACCCGCACGACCTTCCGGCCTTCAACGACAAGCTGCTGGAAGAGATTGAAGAAGGCGAGCACGCGGGCCAGACAGCCTAGCCAGCACCCACAAGAACCCAAGCCAAGGACCGTCAGCGGCACATGCCGCCGTCGGTCCGCGGCTTGTTCCGGCCTGAAAGCGCGGCCGTCGGCACCTACCAAGGCAGATCGTTTTGGGGCAGGATATGCCGTATAAACATGCGCCGGCCCCGCGGCTGCCGAAGTTGCCTTGGCCGGCACCCAGAGCTGCAAGGAGTCCCGGACATGACTACCCTCAACCCCTACCTAAGCTTCCGCGACAACGCGAAAGAAGCCATGACCTTTTACCAATCGGTGTTCGGAGGCGAGCTGACGATGAGCACCTTCGGCGAATTCCATGCCAGCGAGGATGTCGCCGAACAGGACAAGATCATGCATGCCATGCTGACCACCGACAACGGCATGGTGCTGATGGGGGCCGACACGCCCGGCGGCATGGACTACATCCCCGGCAACAACATCTCCCTCTCCCTCAGCGGTTCCGAGGAGCCTGAACTCCGCGGCTACTTCGCAAAACTCGCTGACGGCGGCACCGTCGCCATGCCGCTGGAAAAGGCGCCTTGGGGCGATACCTTCGGCATGTGCCAGGACAAGTTCGGCGTGGACTGGCTCGTCAACATCGCTCCCGCCGCAACCTAGCCTGGCCCTAGTCCGGACTGGAGTCCGTGGTGAGGCCGCGGTCGTCCGGAGTCTTCTCGTCCTGCTCCTCCGCCGGGCCGGGCACCTTATTGTTGGACTCCCGAACCTCGGCGGAGGCCTGGTTTTCCGTGGCGTCCGAGTCGTCCCGGGCCGGGGGCTGCCCCTGCCCCCGGGAGACCGGAGCCTTGCCGCGTTGGACGTCCCCCTCTACACCATCCTTTACGACGTCCTCCGGTTCGTTGGCCTGGGTGCTCATAGATTCCTCCCGATCCTGCCTTGCCCGCGCATCCGGCTGCCCCGAAGCGCGTTGAAGGCGCGTATTCCAAGTGGACTGTCTGTCCAAGGCTACGGGCGCGGGCGTTTCGCGTACAGGAGGTGCCGGTGCGAACCGGCCGTTGAACACGGCCGGACGGACGCGCCGCCACGCCGGCCCTGACCTCGGCTTTTTATTGCCGGACGCTCACGGCATACTGAATTGGTCAGCATACTTAGCATTTCCAAACGGTAGACGTGAAGGAGCGAACATGAAGGCACTCACCTGGCAGGGAAAAAGGTCGGTCAGCGTAGAGGTGGTCCCGGACCCGGTTCTCCAAGAACCGACGGACGCCATCGTCAAGATCACCTCTTCCGCGATCTGCGGCTCCGATCTGCACCTGTATGAGGTGCTCGGGCCGTACATGAAGGCCGGCGACATTCTGGGTCACGAACCCATGGGCATCGTCCAGGAAGTGGGCTCTGAAGTCACGAACCTCAGGCCTGGCGACCGGGTGGTCATCCCCTTCAACATCTCCTGCGGCAACTGCTGGATGTGCAAGCGCGGCTTGCAGTCCCAGTGTGAAACCACCCAGGTCCACGCCCAGAACAGCGGCGCGAGTCTCTTGGGATTTTCCGAGCTGTACGGCTCGGTGCCCGGCGGACAGGCAGAGTATCTGCGTGTTCCCCACGCCGACTACGGGCCGGTGAAGGTCGGCCACGAGCTGCCGGACGAGCGTTACCTGTATCTTTCGGACATCCTTCCCACCGCCTGGCAGGGAGTGGACTACGCCGACGTCCCCGAGGGCGGCACCCTTGCCGTGTTCGGCCTGGGCCCGGTGGGCCAGTTCGCGAGCCGGATCGGCCGGCATCTGGGGCACCGTGTCATCGCCGTGGAACCGGTCCCGGAACGCCGCCGGATGGCGGAACGGCACGGAATTGAGACCGTCGACTTCACCAAGGACATCGGCGAGCAGCTCCGCGACATGACGGACGGGCGCGGGCCCGACAGCGTCGTCGACGCCGTCGGCATGGAAGCGCACGGCTCACCGGTTGGCGCGTTTGCCCAAAACGCCGCAGGCCTCCTGCCCGATGCCCTGGCGAAGAAGGTCATGGAAACGGCCGGCGTGGACCGCCTGTCGGTGCTGCACGCGGCCATCGACTCCGTGCGACGCGGCGGCACCGTCTCCCTGAGCGGGGTCTACGGCGGCACCGCCAGCCCCATGCCGCTGCTCACGATGTTTGATAAGCAGATCCAGTTCCGGATGGGACAGTGCAACGTCCGCCGGTGGACCGATGAGCTGCTCCCGATCGTAGAAGACCCCTCGGACCCGCTCGGCGTGATGGATCTGAAAACCCACGAAGTCTCCCTCGACGGCGCCGCGGCCGCCTATGAGATCTTCCAGAAGAAGGAAGACGGCTGCATCAAGGTCGTCCTGAAGCCGTGACCATCAGCCCGCGTGGGTGTTCCCGCGCGGGCTGCCCTTCGGGGTGGAAGCCAGACCGGAGGGTAGAGTCAAGAGATGCCCAATCCCGTTGCATACCAGCTTGAGGTCGGCGGAAACCGCGGACACGTCTTCGCATCACGGCGCTCCCCGGAAGGACCGGCTCCTGCTGCGCCCGCCGTCGTCCTCGTCCACGGCATCGGTGCTTCACACCGCTACCTGCGTCGGCTCCACCGGCTGCTCGCCGAGACCGTCGACACCTACTCGGTCGACCTGCCGGGCTACGACTCCACGCCCACACCGGAGCACACCCTCTCGGTGGCGGACTACGCCACCTACATTCTGGGGGCCATGGAGCAGCTCGGCGTGCTGGAGTTCGTGATCGTGGGTCACTCGATGGGGGTGCAGTTCGCCGTCGAGGCCGCCCGTCAGCAGCCGGAACGGATTTCGCACGCGGTGCTGATGGGGCCGGTGGTGGATCCCAAGCGCCGCACGGTGACCCAGCAGTCACTGGCGCTCGCCTGTGACTGCCTGCTTTTTGAAAGGCCTTCCTCCAACTTTCTCGTCTTCACCGATTACCTCCGCTGCGGCCCGTCCTGGTACCTGAAGACCCTGCGGGTCATGATGAACTACCCCACGGAGGAGCGGATCACCGGCGTGAGCGCGCCGGTCCTGGTGATGCGCGGTGCCAAGGATCCGGTCGCGACCCCTGGCTGGTGCCGCCGGCTCGCCGAGAGGGCACCCAGAGGACAGCTGGTGGAAATCGAGGGCAGCGGGCACGTGGTGCAGCATAACCGGGCGGTGGAAGTGGCCGAGGCCATTGTGTCCTTCGCCGGGCTTCCGGCCGGGGGAAAGGCTCCCCAGGAATTCAAGGCATGAGCCCAGCGGCGCGGGCTGCCCGCTGGTGGGTGGAGCACTACCTCTACGCCCTCGGGCGGCAGCCGGAGACCGGCGGTCACTTCCGGATCCTGGGCCACGAGGACACCATCCGCACCAGCCTGGACGTGGCGGCCGGTTAGCCCGGCCGGCGACCGCCTGACATCACGGTTGACCGGGGGCAAGGACTATGTCGAACCGGGTGCGGGACCAGCCTTGCTCGCCGAGATTCCTGCCGTCGGGCCCGGAGGTGCCGGCGGGTTGTTGGATAAAGCTCTTGATCAGGGAGTCCTTGACGCCGAAGACGCTGTCTCCGATCTCGATCTGGGGGTCGCCCTCGACGAAGATGTGCGTCACGAGGGTTCGCAGGCCTGCGGCGGTGACCATGAAGTGGAGGTGGGAGGCGCGGACGGGGGAGCGGTGCGTGGCTTCAAGCATCTTGCCGACCGGACCGTCATACGGAATCGGATACGGCGTGGGGGTAAGGCCCCAGAACGCGTAGTTGCCGGCGCCGTCGGCGAACAGATGGGCGCGTCCTGCCACCCGCTGGTCGCCGTACTGGACGTCGTAGAAACCGTCTTCGTCGGCCTCCCAGACCTCAATCCGGGCCCCGGGGACCGGTCTGCCGTCCGTGTCCGTGACGGTTCCTTCGATCCAGCACGGTTGTCCGGCGGCGCCGCCGGCGATGTCTCCTCCGATCGGAATTTCCGGGGCGTCGTCGACGAAGAAGGGACCGAAGACGGTGGCTTCGGTGGCGCCCTTGTAGGCCTGATTGTTGATGGCGATGGTCTGCATGGAGGCGCCCAGCACGTCCGAGAGCAGCACGAACTCCTGGCGTTTGTCGTCGGTGATGTTTCCCGCGGCGGTGAGGAAGCCGATGCCGGCGTTCCATTCGTCCTCGGTGAGGCGCACTTCGCGGATGAAGTTGTGCAGGTTGCGGGTTAGGGCCTGCATGATCTGCTGAAGCCGGGGGTCCTCGGTGTTGTTGAAGGACGCGACAACGGTGTCCACGAGGTTCTGCTCGACGGCGGCCTGCTCGGCCGAGATCTGCTCTGCGGGGCGGGTGTTCTTGGGCATGGCGGGAGGTCCTGTCAGGGTGTTCGGAAGCCGGGTTCAGAATCCGGGAGTGGCGCCGGAGTACGCTGCGCGGAGGAGCTGTTCGAGGTTGTCAGCGGTGACTTCGCGGGGGTTGGAGCGGGGGATGGCGGGCAGGATCAGCTGGACCGCCGCAGGGATGTTCTCCTCGGCAAGTCCGTGCTCCTTGAGGGCCTTCGGGGCGTCCAGGGCGGCGCGCAGGGCGTTGAGCCCGGCGACGGCGTCGGCGGGACCCGAGTCCGTGGCGCCCCTGCCGCTGGTGCCGAAAGCAGCTGACATCCGTTTGGCCGCTTCGGGCGCGGCCGGGGCGTTGAAGGCCAAGACGTAGGGCAGGACGGTGGCGTGCGTCTGGGCATGGGGCATGTTGTAGGCCCCGCCGAGGACATGGCAGATCTTGTGGTGCATTCCGGAGCCGGCGGAGGCGAACGCCACGGCGGACAGGTAGGCGCCGTAGAGGGCCTGTTCCCGCCCGGGCAGGTCGTTTGGATTGTCCTTGACCAGTGGCAGGCCGGCTGCGAGGGCGCGGATGCCCTCGGCGGCCAGGGCCTGATTGATCGGGTCCGCCCGTGGTGCCCACATCGAATCGACGCAGTGCGCCAGGGCGTTCAGGCCCGAGGCAACGGAGAGTTCCACCGGCAATGACAAGGTCAGGGCCGCGTCGTAGATGATCGTGGCGGGCAGAACGATGTCATCGACCCCGGTGGTTTTCCGCGAGTCCTCGGTCAGGCCCCAGACGTTGGTGGCTTCGGAACCAGCGTAGGTGGTGGGGACCGCGATGATCGGCAGGCGCGAGGTCAGTGCGATGGCCTTGGCGAGCCCGGTCGTGGAACCGCCGCCGACACAGATGAGCAGGTCGATGCCGTGTTCCGCGGCCGCGGCCCGTGCCTTCGCGGCTTTTTCGATCGGCACGTGCGGTGCGACGTCGTCGTAGTGCAACGCGACGTCGATGCCACCGGTGATGTTTTTGGCGATGGCGGCCTCAAATTCGCCGGTGATCACCATGGCCCGTCGGCTGCCCAGACGCTCGACTTCCGCGGCGAGGTTTGCTGCCGCGCTGCCGGTGCCGAACAGCACACGCTGTCCCAGGGTTACATGCTCGAATGTCAGGCTCATCCTTGGTTCTCCCTTTCAGGATGGTGGCGACGGCCCCGTTGAGGGCGCTTTGGGGGTCTGCAGGCAAGCGCTCGGAACGCCCGCCTAGGTGTTCCTCCGGGCACCCCAGCACGGGGGCATTTTCCGCCACGCCGCTAGTTGGACGGCCAGTGGGCAGTGATCCAGCTGATAATCGGCTTGACGGTCTCATCGGAGTTGGACTCGAAGATGAGGCCATGGCCGTTGCCCTCGAGGCCGTGGTCCGACAGTCGAACCCATTCCGCTTCTGCACCTGCGCTGTTAAGGAAGGAGACGACGTCGGGCGCGAATCCGGCGAACCCCGAAGCGCTTCCGGTAAACACCGCTATCGGCTTTCCGGCGAGGCCTGGGATGCGCAGCGACTGCGGATCGGCCGCCTTGGCGGACTCGGAGTCCTCGACCGGCGGATCAAAGGTCACCGGAGCTGCGGTCAGCCCCCAGGAAAGAGTTCCCATCCCGGGAAATTCCACGAAAGCCGGTCCAATGGGCTCGACGGCAGCGATTCCCATCACCAGCTCCGGCCGCCTGTCGGCAGCGAGCCACCCGGCGGGGGCGCCTGCCGAATGGGACACAATGACGGCTGGCCCAATCCGGTCCAAGAGCCGCGCCAGGCGGTCGGCATCCATGGCCTGCGAATCATCGAGGGCCGCAGGCAAGGGGCCCATGGACGAGACCAGTTGGTCGAGGTCGTCGGATCCGATTTCCCGGTCATAGCCCCACTGGGTCTGCGACGCGGCTGCCTCGGCCGGCGCGAACAAACCGACGGCGGCTTCGTAGGGAAAGGCTCCGCCCATGGGCCCGACCACGTCGGGGTGGTAGGGGGACCGGCCATGTCCCGGGCGGTCCACGATGTACACCGCGAACCCCGCATCCACGAATCGCCGTGCCCAGCCTGGTCGGCCGTCGACCGTTCCCATCCAGTCGGTCCCCTGCCCGCCTCCGCCGTGGATCAGGACGAGCGGATGAGGCTGTGTGATGGTTTCGGGCGCTTCCCAGGCGACGTACATCGGTGCCCGTTGCACGGTGCCTGAACCCGTGTCCACCCGTTCGCCGGGGATCCAGAAGTGGCCGCGGCGCGAGGTCGTCAGAGGCGAGTCGGACAGGTGGGGAGCGGTAGTCAGTGACATTATTGCGACTCCTTAAGAGACATGAGGTTGGTCAGCAGCCGCCGCATTGCGGCCACCGAATCGTCGTTAATGTGGTGTTCTTGTTCGTCGTAGCTCTGCAGCTCGACGGCCGCTCCAGCCGCGGCCAGAGCGGCTGCCGTGGCTTTGATCCGTGGCATCGGTACCCAGGCGTCCTCTGCCGCCGAAGACATCAGGACGGGCATCCCCGCCAGATCCCCGGCGGCGCGGGACCGCCCAACCTCGCTGGGCCCGATAAAACCGCCGGTGTGAAGGATGGCGCCGGCATAGCGGGCCCGTGCGCCCATCAGGAACTCAGAGAGCAGGCAGGCACCCTGAGAGAAGCCAAGCAGCACCGTCCGGTCCCGCTCAATGTCTTGGGCAGCAAGCCATTCCAGATGGGTGCCGACTGCAGCAAGGGCGTGGCCCAAGTTGGGCTGGTTGTTTTCCAGGGGTTCCATGAAGCCGCCCGGGTACCAGGTGGCGTCCTTCGCCGCCGGGACAAGGTAGGCGACCTCCGGAAGGGCGATTCGGTCGGCGAGCTCGGTCATGAAGGCCGGTGTCTGGGACCGGCCGTGAACCGCGTAGACCACAAGCCTGGCATCGCGTGGCGGCGCCCCGTGAATGACCGGCTGGGGTTCGAGGTGGGGGTTGGGTTGCATTGTCTGAGCTCTCGGGTTGGACGGCGCGGCCGGTCAGTGGTGGATGTCATCAGAGTGGGGTCAGCTGATGGCGGAGGCCGCGCTGAGCCGGTGCCAGGTCCGGTTGTGATAGACGAGGGGATGGGAGTTCCCGGCATCGCGCTGATCCGCTTCCGGGATGCTGACTTGCACCACCTGCACGGCGACCACCGTGGAATCCCCGGCCTCCATCTGGTTCACGATCCTGCCGCGCAGCCACGCGTTCGCCGCGGGCAGGACCGGTTCGCCGGTCACCAGACGGGTCCAGGTGCTTGTATCGGCGAAGCGGTCGATCCCGCTCGTCGAGAAGGTCTTGGCCAGGTCAAGCTGGTCCGCACCCAGCAGATGGACGACGACGGTGTCGGCCCGGCGCAGCGCAGGCGCGGAGGATGATTGTCCGGAGAGCGAAAAAACCAAAAGCGGTGGGCTAGCGGACACCGAGAAGACGGACGTAGCGGTGAGCCCGACTGGGCCGTCGCCCGGATCCGCTGTAACGACTGACACGCCGGCGGGATGGTTGCGGAAGGCGGATTTGAAATCCTCCGACGTCAGGGTCTGGTCGAAGACGCCGTCCGAGATAACGACCGGATCGGTCTGGGCTGAACTTATTGGCACGGTGGCTCCAAGGTGTTGGCGGTGTGCCGGCCGGGTCGGCCGGCACACCGCGGTTGAGGGGTTACTTGTCCATCAAGTCCAAAAAGACCCATTTGGCGTCGGGCGCCAGGCCCGCCAACTGCCGCCCGCAGTTCTGCAGGACCACCGGGCCGGAGGTGACATGTTGGGTACCGGCGTGCATGTCCCGGAAGAAGCGCTGGAGGTCCCCGGATCGCAGTGCGGCCGTGGCCGCCCACTTGTAGACGGTCATGCACACCTCATGGGCGGACCAAGTGGCGTTGTTTAGGGCCAGGCGCGTCAGGGTTTCCTGCTCGGTGGAGAGCAGTTCCCCCCGGTCCAAGGTGGCCTCGTTATCTGCCCAGATCTCCATGGTCCAGGCCCTGGCCGTGCGGAACTTCGCTTCAGCCTGCGCATAGGCCGCATGGAACTGGTCCGTGTCCACCGAGGAGCCAGGGCCCCCGGACTTCTTCTGGGCAAGACTCTTCATTTCATCGAGCATGCGCCGCGCCACTCCGAGCGCCCAGCCGGTGTGGCAGATGCCGGACATGTTGGCGAGTCCCAAGTGGTAGATGGCCCCGCCGTTAAGGGCATCCATGATGGAGACCTCGTAGGTGTAGCTCTCCGGGACGAAGACGTCGTCAATGGCGTAGTCGATGCTTCCGGTTGCCTTCAGGCCCATGACATCCCAGTTGTCGATCAGGGTGGCCTGCTCCTTGGGGAGGGTGAAAACCAGGGCCTGCCCGGTCTCCGGCACTAGCGCCGCCGTGTGGATATGGGAGGCCTGATACATCCCGGAAGCAAAGGACCATGAACCGGAAAGGCGGTAGCCCCCGTCCACCTTGGTGGCTGTGCCGAGGCGGGTGCCCTGGCCGGCGACCAGGGAGTATTTGCCGTCCGCGAACATCTCCTGCGTCGCGTCCTCGCCAAGCCAGGCCGCCGTCGTGCCCGTGATCATCTGGAGCGCCATGAAGGCCCACCCGGTGGAGGCGTCGGCGTAGGACACTTTGGCGATTGCCTCGATGGTTTGCCGGGGCGAGAACTCGTAGCCGCCGAGGTTTTTCGGGATACCGACACGGTAGGCGCCGCTGTCGTGCAGCGCGGCTTCCACCTCCGGTGTCAGGCGTCCGCCCGCTTCATTGGCCTCGGCGTTGGCCTTCAGCAGGGGTGTGATGGCGTCCAGCCGCTCCATCAGGGCATCGAATTCGTCGCTGACGTTGAGCCGGCGGGCCGTTAAGGTCTGTTCGGGCATAGTGTTCAATTCCTTTCTGTCCTGTTCGGTGTGCAGTTAGACGTCGATGTGTTCGAGCTGTTCGAAGATCTCTGCACGGCGGTGCTCGAACTGGTTGGGCAGCTGGAACCTGGTGCCGAGTTCCTGGGGGGATTCGTCGCAGTCCCAGCCGCCGTCCTCGTGCGTGACGGCGAGTTCGAACAGGGCGCCGCCGGGGGTGCGGACGTAGACGCTCTTGAAGTACTTGCGGTCTTTGAGTTCGGAGATGTCGGTGTAGCCCGCGCCTTCGATGTCGAACTTGACCTCGTCCTGGTTCTTGAGGTTGTCCAGGTTCCACGCGAAGTGGTGGTAGGTGCCGGCTCCGTAGTGCCAGGTGCCCTGGTCTTCGCTGCGGTTCGCCGTCAGCTCGACGTGGTTGCCGAATTTCTCGTTGCCGACCTGGAAGACGGCTCGGTCGCCCTCCTCCGAGATCCTGCCCTGGGAGAAGAAGGTGTCATTGGCAAAGTCGACCATCCGTTCCGGGGTCGTGACGTGGATTCCCACGCCATGGATGCCGTGGATCGCGTGTTCCAAAGGGACACCGTGGCCCGTGAAACCTTCGCGGGGGTCGTTGTCGTTGCCGACGAAAACATACTCGATGCCGGACGGGTGGCGGAACGCCAGGCGGCGCTGGTCAAAAACTTCGATGTTCTCGACCCCCACCTTGTGTTCCGTCAGGCGCTTGTGCCAGAAGTCCATCGACGTTGAGGGGATCGAGAGCAGCACTTCCCTGGCCTGGTTGGTGCCGCGCTTGCCTTTCAGGCCGGCCTGTGCCCACGGAAAGGTGGTGACAACCGAGCTGGGATCACCGTTCGCGTTGGAGTAGTAGAGGTGGTAAACCGGCGTGACCCCGTCGAAGAGGACAGTCCGCTTGATGAATTTCATGCCCAGCGTCTTGACGTGGAAATCCACGTCCTCCTGGGCGCCGCCCACGGAAAGAGTCACGTGGTGGGATCCTTCGATGTAGCTCATGATGTTCTCCTGTGAAGTGTTCGCCCCGGCGGGTTTTGAGGCTGCTCCCACGCTAGGGGTGATTCACGTCACTGCAATCACGGGTGAGTGCTGGCCACTATCGAATCCGTGCAGTGATGTCCGGGGGCGTTTCCGGGCCGGGCGGGGGAGGTCGGGGCCAGCGGGGGCGCGACGCACTGCACCTGCGGGATGGTGCGGCCGGAGTGCCGATTCGCTGGCTTTACCGGCGGGCGGGCGGGCGGGGGTGGCTGGCTTAGCCGTCCTCCCGCGACATCCTTCGGAAGTCGGCGGGGGTCTGGCCTGTGGCCGCCTTGAACATCTGGCCGAAGTGCGAGGCGCCCCTGAAACCCCAGCGGGCGGCGATCGCTGCTACCGGGGCCGTGGCGAGGGCGGGATCTACCAGGTCTCGGCAGCACCGTTCCAGACGCTGTTCGCGGATCCAGGCCGAGACGCTGACGCCGGTTTCCTGAAACAGGCTGTGCACATAGCGCAGGGAAATGAAATGGGCGTCGGCGAGTTCCTGCGGACCAAGATCGGGATCGCCCAGGTGCCCCGCGATGTAGTCGTGAATCCGCTCCAGCAGGGATTCCCTCGACTCCAGGCGGCGGAGCGGTGTCGTGCTGCCCGTCTGGCTTTGCAGCATCGAGCCAACCAGCCCCATGACCCCGTGGACTGTCGCATAGCGGTTTGCTGTTGTCACGGATTCCAGCGTGTCATTGAGTTTAAGGAGCATCGCCCAGACTGCGGGAGCAAGGCCGGATTCGGCGTCGATCCGGGTTGCGGTCAGTTCGCGCAGGGAGTTGCTGGGTGCGCCCAGGAGCCTTTGCGGGAATTTGAGGCACAGGGAACGGTAGTTGTCGCTGCTGACGAGCTCCGCGGGCTTGGTCGAATCGTAGAAAGCGAACTGGCCGGGTTTGATCAAGGCGGTCCGGCCGTCCTGGCTCATCCGGAACTCACCCGACAGCTGGAGGGTCATGATGTAATCCGGACGTTCGATCGCCCCGATCCGGGCGGCACTGCGATGCGCCACATGGCGGTCACAACTCATGTCGATGAATTCGATGCCGGCGAACGGCCTGTGCCTCACGGAGCCGCGGAACGAGTCCGAGTTGTCGAAGTCGAAGTCGAAGTCCAGCAGGGACTGGGCGACGGCGTCGCCCCAGCCGTTGAAGGCCACCGGTGGCGCTGCTGTAGCCTCGCGCACCAATGGCGCAGGGTGTGTCTCAACCACGGCCCACTTCTCCTTTGAAGCGACGTAGGAATGTCGCGCGGCACTGCCGGCATACTGGCGCCCGGAGGCTGCCGCGGTTCGACATGATAGTTGTGATGCTGATCGCAGGATACGGCATCGCCAAGCAAGTTCCCTTCAGCGCTACGGTGCCACGCGCACTCAGTCTCTGCGCCGGCCGCGGCGAAACTGTGCACGGATTCGATATCAGGGTGCACCGCCGCGACATGCCAGGGACCGCGGCTGGCCCCGCAGGCGCGAATCCGGGCACAAAGGCCCTCACCGGGCCAAGGTGATTGACGGATAGTTGGAGGGAGCGGCCATGTGGTCCACTCCCGGCCTGCGGAGCGCAGGGCTCATGAGGCCAACGGTCGAGGTCTCCACTGGAAAGCCACGACAATGAGCATCTTCAAAGACAGGGTCGACGCCGGTCGGCAGCTGGGCAGGCGGCTGGCGGAACTGCGCGGCCAGGACGTCGTGGTCCTGGGTCTTCCGCGCGGCGGCGTCCCGGTCGCCTTCGAGGTCGCCGCGGCGCTGGATGCGCCCTTGGACGTGATCGTGGTGCGGAAACTGGGGCTTCCGTACCAGCCCGAGCTTGCCATGGGCGCGATCGGCGAGGGCGGGACGCGGGTGCTGGAGGACCAGGTCCTGTCCCACTCGAGGGTGGGCGAGGACGAACTGCAGGCCGTCGAGGAACATGAACGGTCCGTGCTGGAGAACAGGGTGGCCCGCTTCCGGATGGGCCGTTCGCGCCAGGACCTGACCGGACGCATCGCAGTGATCGTCGACGACGGGATCGCCACCGGGTCCACGGCCCGGGTCGCCTGCCGGGTCGCCCGGAAGATGGGCGCCGCGAGGGTAATCATGGCCGTCCCGGTCGCGCCGGCAGAGACGCTCACGAGCCTGACGGAACCCGATGAAGTGGTCTGCCTGGCGACGCCGCCGAAGTTCACCGCCGTCGGCTACCACTACCGTGACTTCTCGCCGACCGAGGACGAAGAGGTGGTGCTGCTGCTCGACGCCGCGGCGAAGCGCTTGCAAGACGATCCGCCGCATTCACGGAACGCGGCCGCAGCCGGCGACGATGATCTTGTCGAGCTTGATGCGGAAGTGGAAATCCCGTCGCGGGCGGTGCGGCTCCACGGCCAGCTCCATCTTCCGGTTCCGGCCACCGGCGTGGTGCTGTTCGCGCACGGAAGCGGCAGCAGCCGCCACAGCCCGCGGAACCGGTTCGTGGCGACGGTGCTCCAACAGGCCGGGCTGGGCACCCTGCTGCTGGACCTGCTCACCCCCGGGGAGGAGCGGAACCGGGCCAACGTCTTCGACATCGAGCTCCTGGCCCGCCGCTTGTCTTCGGCCACCGACTGGCTCGGCGCCAGGGCGGACACCGCCTCCTGCCGGCTCGGCTATTTCGGTGCGAGCACCGGTGCCGGGGCCGCGCTGTGGGCGGCGTCCGAACCCGCAGCCCGGACTGCCGCCGTCGTGTCCCGCGGCGGCAGGCCGGATCTCGCCGGCCCCCGGCTTTCGGCCGTGACCGCGCCGACGCTGCTGATCGTGGGGAGTTTGGACCGCGAGGTCCTCGAGCTCAACCGCCGCGCGAAGGCGATCATGCGCTGCCCGAACCAGCTGGCCGTGGTTCAGGGCGCCACCCACCTGTTCGAAGAACCCGGCACGCTTGCTGCGGCGGCCATCCTCGCACGGGACTGGTTTGTCAGTTACCTGCTGGACGCCTAGGCCCGCAGGCCGTAGGGACCCGGAGGTGCCAGCCGCCCGGGCCCGACCACCAGAGGAGATCCCGATGAGAGTTGCTGTTACCGGAGGAAGCGGAAAACTGGGCCGGAGCGTGGTCCGTAGGCTCCGCGAGGACGGGCACGCGGTCACCAACCTGGACCGAACGGGCTCGCGGGGGCCCGGTTTCGTCGAAGTCGAGCTGCGCGACTACGGCCAGGTGGTCGACGCGTTCCTGGGGCTCGATGACCGGCACACGGGCTTCGACGCGGTGGTGCACTTGGCCGCCATCCCTGCCCCCGGCCTGGCCCCGGATGCCGCCACGTTCGAGAACAACATGCTGGCCAGCTACAACGTGTTCCAGGCCGCCCGCCGGGCCGGGATCAAGAAGATCGTGTACGCCTCCAGTGAGACCGTGCTGGGGCTGCCGTTCGACGTCGACCCTCCCTACCTGCCCGTCGACGAGGAATACCCCGCCCGCCCGGAAAGCACCTACTCCCTGGTCAAGCACCTGGAGGAGCAGATGGCCATCCAGCTCACCCGCTGGGACCCGGAGCTGAGCATCGTGGGCCTGCGGTTCTCCAATGTGATGGACCCGGCGGACTATGAGGAGTTCCGCTCCTTCGACGCCGACGCGGCGCTGCGCAAATGGAACCTCTGGGGCTACATCGACGCGCGTGACGGCGCCCTGGCCGTGGCGCGGGCCCTGGAGAACGGCCAGCCGGGCTTCGAGGCCTTCATCATCGCCAACGAGGACACCGTGATGGGACGCTCCAGCACCAGCCTCGCCGCGGAGGTGTTTCCGGATGTCAAGGTCGTCAAGGAACTGGGCGAGCACGAGACCCTGCTCTCCATCGACAAGGCCCGGCGCCTGCTGGGCTACGCTCCCGAGCACAGCTGGCGGAACTACCACTCGAACCGCACCACGCCCACCGAAGACTGAACCCGGGAGCAACCGGCAGCCGGCCCGGCTAGGCCGGGGCGGCCTCGGTCTCGCCCTGGTGGTTCGACCAGATGTCGCCCATTTCCTCGGTGGACTGCTGCACGATCCTGCTCATCGCCGCGTGGGCGGCATGCGCCTCGCCGCGCTGGATGGCGCTGGCCACGTCCGCGTGCAGCTGCAGGGCCTCATGGTGGGGGAGCTGCGGCATCAGGCCATGCTCGGTGCGCCCGGTCAGGACCTCGGCGACCAGGTTGTGCAGCTGGGAGAACATCGGGTTTCCGGAGGCGCGGAGCACCGCCGCATGGAATTCGATGTCCAGCCGGAGGAACTCCTCCTGGTCTCCGCGCTGCCCTGCGGCCCACAGCCGCGCGGCCTGGGAGACGAGGTCGCTCCCGGCATCCCAGGACGCTCGCTCGGCGGCGAGGCGGGCAGCCTGGGGCTCCACCGCGCCGCGGAGTTCGTTCAGCGCACGCAGCTGGTCCAGCCGTTTGGAGGACGCCAGCCGCCAACGGATGACCTCGGGGTCGTAAAGGTTCCAGCATTCTTCCGGCTGCACCACGGTGCCCAGCCGCCGCCGGGATTCCAGCATGCCCTTCGAGGACAACACCCGGGTGGCCTCGCGGACCACCGAACGGGAAACGTTGTTCTGCGCCACTAGCTCGTCCATCCGAAGGATGGAGATCGGCGCCAGTTTC
>JAODMV010000095.1 GCA_025464875.1 Arthrobacter sp.
GCGTTGACCGGCGGATGGTGGGTGACGACGTCGTCCATCCCGGCAGAGCTGATCAGGGTCTTCAAGTCAAAGTCCTTGGCCCCGCTGACCGCGCCCACAATGGTCAGCTGCAGGTCGATGTCCGGGCGCCGCTCACGGAGCAGTGCCGCTGCCTTGATCAGGATCTGGGGTCCCTTGAGCCGCTGGATCCGGCCGGCAAACAGCAGGTGGAAACGGCCCGGCGGCACCCCATGGTCCGCCCGGGCCCGGCTCCGGAAGGCCGGCGTGAATACAGCCAGGTCCACCCCCGGCGGGGCCACGTCGACGTGGTCGATGTCCGCGTTGTAATGGGAGACGAGTTCCGCAGCTTCGGTGCCGGTGTTGGCGATCAGCCGGGTGGCGCCGTCGACGATCCGATGCTCCCCCTCCTCGCGCCTGAGCGGTTCCCGCTGCTCCCCGGATTCCAGCAGCAGGTTCTTGACCCTGGCCATGGTGTGCATGGTGTGCACCAGCGGGAGCCCCCAGAGCTGGGAGAGCTCGAGCCCGGCAACCCCGGAGACCCAGTAATGGGAATGGATCACGTCGTAGCGGCCGTGCGGCTGGAGTTGCCGGATCCTGTCGATCTCCGCCACCATGCTATGCAGCAGCTCCGGCAGCTCCTCCTTGGGCAGCTTGCGCGTCGGGCCTGCCAGGACGTTGTGGACACACACGCCGGGGGCGGGATGTTCGACGGCGGGCTGCCGCGCGGAGGTGGACCTCGTGAAGATCTCCACTTCAATGCCGGCCTCGGCGAGCGCGGCGGCCAGCGCCCGTACGTAGACATTCATTCCGCCGGCGTCGCCGGAGCCGGGCTGCTCCATGGGGGAGGTGTGCAGGGAAAGGAACGCGACACGACGGATCAGTGACACTGTTCCCCTTTCCACTGTTGCAACGGCCGGGCTGGAATCGCCCCGCACGAACAGGACTGCCGGGACTGCACCGATAAAACTTTACTCCTGAACTGCGGGCCGGTTCACGGGACGGGGCAGGCTGCTAACGTGGCGGCTGTGGGCACATCCGCAGAAACAGCGTCGAGCGCAGCCGCCTGGGAAATCCGGGAAGCCTCGGTCCGGGACTGGCCCGGCATCTGGGAGATCCTGGAACCCGTGATCCGGGCCGGGGAGACCTTCACCTGGGACCCGAACACCACCGAGGACGAGGCCCGTGGCCGGTGGTTCAAGCAGGCCCCGGGACAGACCTTCGTCGCGGTCGGCCGCGGGGCCGCGGACGGCGTCGTGCTGGGAACCGGCGAACTGCACGCCAACCAGGGCGGCGGCGGAAGCCACGTCGCCAATGCGGGGTACATGGTCCGCGCCGATCACGCCGGCCGGGGACTGGCCCGCGCGCTCTGCGCCTATTCGCTGGACGCCGCCCGGGCCGCCGGGTTCCGGGCCATGCAGTTCAACGCCGTGGTGGAGAGCAACGTCCGGGCCGTGGCCGCGTGGCAGGCGATGGGATTTGAGGTGCTCGCGACCATTCCGGACGCCTTCCGCCATCCGCGTCTGGGATACGTGGGCCTGCACGTCATGTACCGGAAGCTCTAGCCCGGGCCTGGCCGGGTCCGCCCACCGCCGTGCCAGAGCGGCTGCAGTTCCGGGAACGCGGCCTCGTAGCCGGCCAGCAGCTTGGCGGCAAGGTCTTCCGAATCAACAAGAGGGTGCCGGGCGAAGGCGGCGAGGGCCGCCTCCCGCCGGCCGCTTCCGCAGGCCTGCACCACGAGGCGCTCGACGTCCTTGACCCGCCGCATCAGCGCCAGCTGCGCCGGGGCCGGACGCTCCTGCGGAAGGGGCGCCGCGCCCTCGGGCGTCACCCGGCAGGGGACCTCGACGACGGCGTCCGCCGGAAGCCCGGGCACTGCGGCTGCCGCGGCGCTCACGCCCGGGGTGCCGGTGCCCGCCCCGGGGACGGCATTGGGCGTATTCAGGATCAGCTGCACCTCGCCGCCACCGGAGAGGGCGCGCATGGCCGCCAGGGCGACGCGTTCGTAGCCGCCGCCGGCCAGATCGGTCTCGTCCCGGCGCCCGCCGGCCGGCCTGGCTTCCGCCAGGTAGCCTTCTTCGCGGGACCGGCGCGCGGCCTCCCAGAGCGCATACGCCGCCGGCCCGGCGGCGGCCAGCCGGGGGTAGAGCGCGGATTGCTGCCGGTCGATGGACTCCCCGCGCGTCCGGGCAGAGGACCGGATGCCGGCCAGGGCGCGGGCTGTCTCGTAGTAGTAGTAGAGGTACTCGTTCGGCAGGCTGCCAAGGTCCGCCAGGAATCCCGGTGGATACAGGCGGCCTTCCTCGAAACCCGCGAGGGCCGCGGGGTCCGTCAACAGCTCCGGCAGCACGTCCCGGCCGCCGGACGCCAGCCGGTAGAGCCAGCCCAGATGGTTGAGGCCGTAGTAGCCCACGCCGTCGAGCCTTCCTTCCGGCAGCACGACGCCGGCGGCCCGCGCTGCGTGGTGCACCAGCCCGCCGGCGGAATCGCAGATGCCGATCACCTTGCTGCCGAGCACGGGGACCAGGGCCTCGGTGACCATTCCCGCCGGATTGGTGAAGTTCAGCAGCCACGCGTCGGGGCAGCGGCGCCGCATAGCCGCCGCCAGCTCCAGCATCCGGGGGATGGACCGCAGGGCGTAGGAGATGCCCCCGGCTCCGGTGGTCTCCTGGCCCAGGAGGCCCAGGTCCAGGGCGATCCGTTCGTCGGCGGCCCGTCCGGCGGTGCCGCCGGGCCGGATCGCGGCAAACACCATGTCCGTTCCGTCCAGGGCCTCCGGCAAGGAAGAGGTGGCCCGGACCGCAGGGATGCGGCCGTCCGCCGGTGCGGGCTGCCCCGCGAGCGAGGCCAGCACCGCCTCGATGGCGGCCAGCCGGCGGGCGTCGACGTCGTACAGCACCAGCTCCCGGACCAGCCCCGCGAACGGTCCGGAAGCGAGCGCCCGGTAGACCAGCGGGACCCGGAATCCACCCCCGCCGGCAATCATGAGCCGCATGGCGACAGTCTATTCGCAGCCTCTGGCATGCCGGCCCGCAAGCCGGTGCTCCGCCTGCCCTGGCCGGCGGAGCGCCGGCTTTCCCCGAGAGCGGGGACGGCGTAGTCTGCCATGCATGGACGGGAATCCGGCGCGGCGCTTCGATCCGCTGGCGGCCGTCCGCACACCGGCGCCGGGGGCCTTCGACCTGCTCCTGGCCGGCACCGTATTCCAGGACATCATCTTTACCGGGCTGCCGCACGCGCCCCAGGCCGGAACCGAGATCTGGAGCGAGGGGATGGGCAGCTGCCCCGGCGGGGTGGCCAACCAGGCCATCGCCGCCGCGCGGCTGGGACTGCGGACCGGACTGGCGGCAGTGTTCGGGGACGATGGCTACGGTGACTTCAACTGGAAGATCCTCGCCGGGCAGGAATATGTAGACCTATCCCTGTCCCAGCGTGTAGCCGGCTGGCACTCGCCGGTGACGGTGTCCCTGAGCGTGGAGAAGGACCGCTCCATGGTCACCCACGGCCATCCGGCGCCGGTCACTGCGACCCAGCTGATCGGCTGCCCGCCGCCGGCGCTCGCCGCCGTCGCGGAGCTCGGCGAGGAGCTGGAACCGTGGGCCCTCGATGCCCGCAAGGCGGGAACCCGGCTGTTCGGCGATGTCGGCTGGGACCACACCGGAACCTGGGCCCCCGCGCGGCTGGACAACCTGCAGTACTTCCACGCCTTCATGCCCAACCAGCGCGAAGCCATGGCGTTTACCGGCCGGGACGATCCCTGGTCGGCGCTGTACGCCCTGGCGGACAAGGTGCCGGTGGCCGTCGTGACACTGGGCGCCCAGGGGTCGATGGCCGTCGATTCCGAAACGGGCGAGGAAGAGTGGGTGCCGTCCCTGCCCGTGTCCGCCTACGATCCCACGGGGGCAGGGGATTGCTTCGGCGCCGCGTTCATCGTGGGCTGCCTGGCCGGCTGGCCGCTGGGCGACCGGCTCCGTTTCGCCAACCTGTGCGCCGCCCTGGCCGTGCAGGAAGTGGGCGGTTCGCTGGCCGCGCCGGGCTGGGGTGACATCGCCGACTGGTGGCAGCGGGCCAATGCCCGCAAGGAACGGCAAAGCAGCCAGTGGCTGCGCCGCTACTGTTTCCTGGCGGACATCGTCCGCGATCTGCCGCCGGAGGCGCAGCGCCGCGCGACGGCGACCATCGCCCATCTTTCGGACGCGTAGCGGCCAGTGGAGGTCGGGCGCTCCGCCCGCGTGGCCGGGAAGGCACAGATCATCTGGTGGCGCGGGGGCTGCGCGGGCTACTTGTGCAGGATCCGCACGTGCTCCGGGGTCAGCTCGGCGATCGTGCTGACGCCGAGCAGGGCCATGGTGCGGCGCATGTCGGTTTCCAGGATCTGCAGGGCCCGGTCCACGCCGGCCCGGCCGCCGGCCATGAGCCCGTAGAGGTACGCCCGGCCGATCAGGGTGAAGTCCGCGCCCAGGGCCAGCGCGGCGATGATGTCGGCGCCGCTCATGATGCCGGTGTCCAGGATGACGGCGGCGTCGCTGTTGTCCGCCTTCAGCGCGGCGGAGACCTCCGGCAGCAGGTGGAAGGGGATCGGGGCGCGGTCCAGCTGGCGTCCGCCGTGGTTGGACAGCACGACGCCGTCCGCGCCGTGGTCGACGACCCTGCGGGCGTCGTCGACGGTCTGGATGCCTTTGACCACGAGCTTGCCCTGCCAGGTCTCGCGGAGCCAGTCGGGGTCCTCGAAGGTCAGGGTCGGGTCGAACATGGAGTTAATGAGGTCCGCGACCGTGCCGGTGTAGCGCGAGAGCGAGGCGAAGCTCAGCGGCTCGTGGGTGAGGAAGTTGAACCACCACGCCGGGCGATAGGAGGCGTCCAGGACGGTCTTGAACGTCAGCGCCGGCGGGATGGTCATGCCGTTGCGCACGTCGCGGAGCCGGGCCCCGGCGACGGCGGTGTCCACCGTGACCATCAGGGTGTCGTTGCCGGCCCTGGCGGCGCGCTCGATCAGTTCCAGCGAGCGGTCCCGGTCGGTCCACAGGTAGAGCTGGAACCAGTTGCGGCCGTCGGGGGCGGCGGCGGCCACGTCCTCGATGGAGGCGGTGCCCATGGTGGAGAGCGTGTACGGGATGCCGGCGGCCGCGGCGGCCTGGGAGCCGGCGTACTCGCCTTCGGACTGCATCATCCGGGTGAAGCCCGTGGGCGCGATCCCCACCGGCAGTCTGGAGGGCTTGCCCAGAATCCCGGTGCCGAGGTCGATGCTGGAGACGTTCCGGAGAATGCCGGGGCGGAACTCGATGTCCAGGAACGCCTGCCGGGCCCGCCGCAGGGTGATTTCGGCTTCGGCCGCGCCGTCGGTGTAGTCGAACGGCGCCCGGGGCGTGCGGCGCTTGGCGATCTCGCGCAGCTCCCAGATGGTGCTGGCGCGGCGCAGCCTGGCCGCCCGGTTGAATTCGGGTTTCTTGACCTGGATCAGGGGTGCGAGGTCGGAGTACTTGGGGACGCGGCGCTTCAGGGCGGCGGGGACAGCGCCGGCGGGGGGCGCGGCCGCTGCAAGGGCTCAGTGGCGGGGCGCAGTGGCCTCGGGCGTGGTGGGTGCCTTCGGGATTGCCGGGGTTGATGGTTTGCGTCATTGCTGCCTCCGAGGCGTGGTTGCGGGACGGCCGGTTTTCCTCCGTTCATCCCTGATGGATCGTGGTTGAAGACGGGAGTGGTTCCGTGTTGTTGGGTGTTGCCGGGTCGTAGCGCACGAGGTCGGTGCCGTTGGCAGCCAGCTTCCGGAGTTCTGCCAATCCACCTTTGAGGGTGCCGGCGGCGCGGGCCTGAACGAGGACGTTGCCCAGCGCGGTGGCTTCGACCGGGCCGGCGATGACGGGTTTGCCGGTGGCGTCCGCGGTGAGCTGGCACAGGAGCCGGTTCTGGGATCCGCCGCCGACGACATGGACGACGCCGACGGTGCGGTCCGTGAGGCGTTCGGCGTCCGCGATGGTGCGGGCGTAGCCGGCTGCGAGGCTGTCCAGGATGCAGCGGACGATCGCCGCGGGCTCGTCCGGGAGGATGGCGCCGGCGTTGCGGACGGCGGCGCGGATCCGCTCGGGCATGTTGTCCGGGGGCGTGAATGCGGGGTCGTCGGCGTTGATCCCTGGCCCCCCGTGGGGCAGTGCCGCCGCTGCGCCGAGCAGTTCGTCGAGGGAGTCAGTCCAGCCCTGAGCGGCCCAGGTCCGCTGGCATTCGCTGAGGAGCCAGAGGCCGCCGACGTTCCTGAGGTAGCGGGTGGTGCCGTCGATGCCGCGTTCGTTGGTGAAGTTCGCCTGCCGGCTGGCTTCGCTCAGGACCGGGTGCTGGAGTTCGACACCGACCAGCGACCAGGTCCCGGAAGAGATGTAGGCGAAGTTTTCCTCGTCTGCGGGTACTGCGGGTACTGCGGCGACGGCGGAGGCGGTGTCGTGCGAGCCGACGGCCACGACTGTCGTCGAGGCGGGCAGCCCGGTGCCGGCGGCAGTGGCCGGTGTGAGGGTGCCGATGGGTTCGCCGGGCTGGATCAGCGGCGGAAATAGATCCTTCGGCAGGTCCAGGGCGGCCAGGAATTCGGTGGCCCATTCCCCGGCAACGGCGTCGAACAGGCCGGTGGTGGAGGCGTTGGTGGCCTCGGTGCGGCGCTGGCCGGTGAGCAGGAAAGCAATCAGGTCAGGAATGAGCAGGGCCTGGAGTCCGGCCAGGTTCTGCTCGCTCGCGAGCTGGTAGATGGAGTTCGTCCCTGACTAAAGCCCCTCGAAGACATTCTGGAACTGGGCCCGCAGATCCGCAGGCTCCAAGCACTGGTCTCGTAGCCTTTCCCTTGGAAGAGCGCCAGCTCTACTTGCTCACAAGGGGTTCCAAAGACGAAGCCGCCAAGCGCAAAGCCGCCCGCGCCGAGTAACCTCACACTGCCGGTCCCGCTACCGGCTGCGGTGTCAGGGGCGGTTTGTTAGAAGGAGATGAAGGCGACGAGTTCCCCGACGCGGTTTTCCGGGTAGCTCTTGGCGATGTCGGCCTGACTGAGTATGCCGACGAGGTCGTGCCCATCGATGACTGGCAGCCTGCGCACCCTATGTTCCTGCATTGTCCTGATCGCTTCTTCTATGGAGTCGTCGGCCCCGATGGTGACCGGCTTGCCCTGCGCGAAGTCCCCGGCGGTGGCCGTGCGGGGGTCTCCGCCTTCGGCCAGGCACCTGATGACGATGTCCCGGTCCGTCAGCATGCCCTTGAGCCGGTTGTCCTCGCCGCAGATCGGTAATGATCCGACGTCCAGGTCCTTCATTTTCCGTGCAGCCTGTTCCAGCGTTTCGCTTTCGCGGACGCATTCAACGCCGCCGCTCATGAGGTCGCGGGCAAGAGTAGACATGTCGTTCTACTTAAACGTCATATGGTGGCGGCGCCGGGCCGGCGTGGCCGGCTCTTCAGCCGCCGGCTGCTTCTGGCCGGACCATCGCCTCACTACCATCTTTCACTTCAGCAGGGCCGGTGTGGACCCTTCCCGACAGATTCCGGGTCCGCCCTTACGGGGACCGCAGCAGGCGCAGCGTGAGACGTGCAGCGCCGATTTGCCTGTGGCGCCCATCGGGCCGGCACCGTGATCGGCTCGAGCCCGGGAGCTCCGGGTCTGTCGGGTGGGCTGAATCGGATCGCCGCTTCGTTGGAGGCGCTTGGATGGGTGTTGCGGCAGGGATGCCGAGCCGGCGGGCCTTAGAGGTGACGGCCGGTTTCGTTCAAGAGGTGGGCCAGGGTCGCGATACCGGCTTTCAGGTTGTCTACATGCACGCTTTCGTCACTGTCGTGCCAGTTGTCCTCCACGAGTCCAGTCCCGAAGAAGACCACGGGGATGCCGAGGACGGAGGCGAGCAAGTCTGCAGGACCGCCCCCGGCATTTCCCATCCGGCCCACCGTGTCTGCCTGGAAGCCTTTCGCCATAGCCCTCGAGAGGGTGTCAACGAGCGGGCAGTCCGGGGTGCGGTAGAACTCCTGCGCGTTGTCGAGATCGAGTGAGAGCTCGTAGGCGTAGCTGTCGCTGATGGTTGCCTCCACCCAGCGGCGGACCTGGTCCGCGACGGTGGCGACTTTCTGGCCTGCAACGGTGCGGATGCTGAGGTCCGCTGACGCCATGGAGGGAACGGCTGCGCGTTTCATGCCGACTGGGTCCCCGGCCGCGAGGGCGATGACTTCCAGCGCCGGGCGCTCCCATAGGCGTTCCAGGACGGTGTAGCCTTCCTCGCCGACGATGCTCCTGGTGTGTGAGCGCTCCAGCCAGTCCGGCGGATCGAAGGGCAGCGCCGCCAGTTCTGCCCGGCGGCGCGGGGACACTTCCTCGACGTCGTCGTAGAAGCCCGGGAACGTGATCCTCCCCTTGTGGTCGTGCAGCTGCGCGAGCAGCCGGCTGAGCTCCAGGGCCGGGTTGGGCGCGGCCCCGGACACCGCGCCGCTGTGGATGTCGGTAAGCGGCCCGTACACCTCGATCCGGGCGCCGAGCATGCCACGGATGCTGGTGCAGAGGGCGGGGTGATCTGCGCGCCACAGCAGGGTATCTGAAAAGATCACGGCGTCTGCATCCAGGCGTGCCCGGTGGGCCTTGAGAAGGCGGGCGAGGCCGGGGGAGCCGGCCTCTTCCTCGCCTTCGACAATCAGCTTGAGGTTCACCGCCGGTGCCGGGCGCCCGGTGGCATGCAAATGGGTGCGGATTCCCCAGATGTGGGCCATGACCTGTGCTTTGGCGTCCGAGCTTCCCCGGCCGTAGAGCCTTCCACCGCGTTGGACGGGGTCGAAGGGGGAGGTCTGGTCCCAGTTCTCTTCCTTGACGGCGCGTACGTCGTGGTGGCTGTAGATGAGGATGGTGGGGCTGCCGGGGGCGCCGGCCCATTCGGCGAAGACTGCCGGACCTTCTGCTCCCTCCCAAATCTCGGTGGTGGGGAACCCTGTATCGCTCAGTTCTCCGGCCAGCCAGTTGGCTGACCGGGTCAGGTTATGTTTACGCTCGGGAACGCCCGCGACCGACGGGATCCGGATCCACTCGGTCAGCCGGTCCAGGAGCAGGGGAGTGTTGGCGTCAATAAAGTCACGGACGCTGTCTTCACAGTTCATCGGTGCTCCCGTGGAATGAGGCCAGGCGGCCAGTACGAGCAGTGAGGGGAGAGCGGGGGGAACTGTCTTTGCCGTGGGTGCGGCCGATGGCGTCCATCACTACCGCGGTGAGGCTTTGACTGTCCATCATCGCTTCCCGTTGTCGGCGGGCCCCGGGGCCGGACGCAAGAATCCCGGCGATTTCCAGCGTGACCTGTTCCTCGTCACCGCTGCTGGCCAGTGCCGGGCAGACATGGCTAAGGAGGGCCTGGACAGCTTCGGCGGCCGTGCAGGGCGTGACCTCCAGCGGGTGCAGGAGCGTGCCTTCCACACCGGATTCGCTGGCTTTCCACGCCGCCAGCCGCAGTTGCGCGGCGGACACGCCCGGCGCCGCGGTGCCGGCCCGCCATTCCTGCGCCGCTTGTTCGACAAGGGCCCGAACGATGGCGGCGATCGTCGCCGCGTGGCCGGGGTCCATGCACACGTCGGCGATGCGCACTTCCACAGTCGGGTGGTTGCGGGAGAGGCGGGCATCGAAGTACACCATGCCCTCATCGAGCAGGACACCGGTGGCCAGGAGCGACTTGATGTGGCGCCTGTACTCCCGTTCGGATCCGAACAGTTCGCAAGGCCCCGCTGTCGGCCATCTGTTCCATGCCTGGTACCGGAAGCTCGCATAACCGCTGTCCGTTCCCTGCCAGAACGGGGACTTCGAACTCAACGCCAGCAGCACGGGCAGCCACACCCGGATCCGGTCCAGCACGGCAACCCCTTCCTCTCCTGAGGTGACACGGACGTGGACATGGAAGCCGCAGGTCAGCTGCTCCCTGAGGGTCAGCCCGAACCGGGCTGCCATGTGCAGGTAGCGGGGGCCAGGTACGAGAGTCGGGACCACCGGCAAGGGGCTGGTAGCCAGCGCCGCGGCCCGTGCACCCACGGACCGTGCCGCCTCATCAGCCAGGCTCCGCCCCCCGCGGATGGACTCCGCCATTTCCGCCAGTGTGGAACAGACAGGGCCGACGGCCTCCAGCTGCTCCTGCTTCACCTCTGAAGCCAACGCCGGCGCGTTGCCCGGGCCTTGGCGCCCTGCCGCGCGTTTCAGTGAAAGTTCCGCGGCCGGTACCGGCCGCCCCGACACCGGGTCCACAAGAAGGAATTCCTCCTCGGCACCAAAGGTCCTTGGAAGGCTGCCGGCGGAAGGAATTTTTCGTCTGTTCATCGAAGGAGTCAACGCAGATCCTATGGAAAGACGCCTCTGACCCGGTGAGGCATCAGGTCAGCTGCCAGCGGAACGAAAGCCCTCCTGCATGAGCATAGTCACCAACCCGCCTCAAAGAAACCAGGCTGCTGATGACTTCCAGAATACCGGCCGGGGCGGGCGCCCGGAAGGAGACGCCGTAGGTCTGCGGTCCCGAAGAATGGACCGGACCCTGCGCCGGCACTTGAGCTGGCCACAGCCCAGTAACTTGCGGCCACCACCTCGCTTTGCCCGGGGCTACCTCAGCACGGACTTCATCGACGAAACCCAGTCGCATTGGGGCGGGGCGCGGGGAGCTGAAGGGGCTACTGCGTAAGGGCGTTGGCGGTTGGCAGACGAGCTACAGAAAATGGTGGACTTGGAGCAACTCCCGATGCACGCAGTGTGGTTGTTGGTGCTTCGCCTGACCGCACGACAATTCCAAGCCAAAGCCCTTTAGCAGGTAAGGGGATGACAGGGCGGCGGGTGCCGTTGTGTTGCAGGCAGGAGATGTTGTTGTGGGCGGTGAAGTGACCCGATCCGGCCATGGCAGTGTTCCTTGAGCGGTTGGTAGAAATTTCATGTACCGAGCTCAGCCGGGTCGCAGGGGAAGCACCATGAGGCCCGGCAGCAGACGCTCGTGCTGACAGGCCGGGCAGGTGCTGTGAATGCGAGTGCCCCGCTGATAGCAGCGCCGGCAAACGCGTCCTTCGGGCCAGGTTGCTGCCGTCCGCTGTGCGGGTTTTCCGCAGCGGCTGCACTGGATCACGTTTCTCCGCCCTCTGGCCCGGGCGGGACGAATGGCCGACGTTGCGGTGCCGGCATCGGTGGTTCCGGTGCGTGTCCGGGACGTTTGGGCGGTGATGGTTACGGGGCAGAGGTCTTCGAACGTGCAGTCAAGCGTGTCCAGGATGGCTGGGAGCATGGTCAGGTTGATGCGTTCAGGCTTGGCTCCGATGAGCCGGTAGGCCTGTGAGTTCGAGAGGTGGATTCCGCGGTCGGCGAGGTGGGGGAGGAGGTCCGCGATGGTGTTCATTCCCCGGGCGGCCATGAGTTCCCTGAGCCGTCGCCCGTAGTCGAGGCTCCGTTCCATGGCTTAGCCCTCTTTCGTCGTTTCCAAGATGGTGGTGGCCAGTCTGTTGATCGCGCCGGAAACGACGCGGTTGCGGTAATCGGGGGAGAGGCCGGTGTAGATCGAAGTGGTCGAGGCGTGTTCGTGGCCGACCTGTTGCCGGACGAAGAAGGCGTCGTACCCGTCTTCGATCATGTGGGTGACGTAAGAGCGGCGCAGCGAGTGAAAGTCCAGGCCCTCGTCCAGGCGGGCTTCGCGCCCGATCGCATTGAAGCCCCTGCTGATCGAGTCAGCCAGCGATCATCCCGCCGCGTCCGGGGGCCACAGGTCCGTCGAACGGGCCGGGGCATAACGGGGCCGGACGTCCTCAATCCACTGCTGAAGGCAGTCGCAGACCCAGTCAAACTCAGGCACTGTCAGAACGCTGCGACGCTTCGGGGGAACCGCGCATCGCCTTGCCGTGACGGATGTATGCCGAACTGGCGGAACTGCCGCGCCCCGGGATTGACGGCCAGGCGCCAAGATGGAAAGGAACCCCGACAACAACACTTCGCATAATGTGCGAAACGCTCGCACTAAACGCGAAAAGCTGTCATGGGTCCGGCAAAACCGCAGGCCAGCGACAGGTTGCGTCCAGCAATCAGCACCCAACGAGACCCCTGAAACCGACAGCGGAGAGTCTCGACAGGCCTGTTCCGGCCAGCCCGTGGGGAAGCATTGGGAACCGGCGTATGCGCATCCAATGCGAACCGAACGAACCTAGCTTTACATAATGTAGATTATCGGCGTTACCCTGAAGGCGGTGGAAGGGGCCGGAATCCGGGACGTGCAGCGTGCCGCAATCCGACCCGGTGCCGCCACGTGCGCCGCGGAATCCATTGTCTTTAGCGCCGGCCTCGCTGAGAATGAACCATGACGGTCTACCTGAGATCCCTGGAAACTGCTGTTCCGCCAACGGTTCTGATCCAGCCTGAAGCCCGGGACGTGTTCGCCGCCCAGCCTGGACTCAGCAGGCTGGGCGCCAGGCTCGTCAGCACGTGCTTTGACTCGGCAGGAATCGACACCCGGTACACGGCCGTCGAGGAATTGACCACGGACGGCGGCGTGGAAAACCCCCGGTTTTTTGACTCTGCCACCGGGCTATTGCTCAGCCCCAGCACCAAGGTACGCAACGACATCTTCGCCACGGAAGCCACCAAGCTCTTCGTCGAGGCGGCCCGCAAGGCCCTTGACGTCAGTCCGGGAATCGATTTACTTGACATAACTCACCTCGTCACCGTTTCCTGCACCGGTTTCTTCAATCCCGGCCCGGACTACAAGATCGTCCGTGCGCTGGGGCTCAACCCGGCCGTGCAGCGCTACCATCTTGGCTTCATGGGCTGCTATGCGGCGTTCCCGGCGCTGCGGGCGGCCAAAGCCTTCTGTGAGGCCGATCCTGACGCCGTGGTGCTCGTGGTCTGCGCGGAGCTCTGCACCCTGCACGTCCGCACGTCCAACGACCCGGACACCATCATGGGATCGGCGTTGTTTGCCGATGGCGCGGCTGCCGCCGTCGTCAGCGCCCGGGAAATCCCCGGCGAACCGGCCCTGCTGCGGCTGGACCACTTCGAGACGGTCCTGACTCCGGTCGGTGAGGAATCGATGGCCTGGAACATCGGCGACGAAGGATTCGAGATGGTGCTCGGCAACTACGTCCCGCACATCATTGACGACCATATCGTCGGGGCCCTGGAACCCTTGCTGTCCCGGGAAAGCTCCCTGCTGGGACTCCCCTACCGGGACATCCGGCACTGGGGCATCCATCCCGGCGGCCGCAGCATCCTGGACAAGGTCCAGTCCAGGCTGGACCTCACGGACGAACAGCTGTTGCCGGCCCGGGAAACGCTGCGGAACTACGGCAACATGAGCAGCGCCACGGTGCTTTTTGTGATCCGGCACATTCTGGACCTCCCCTCTGTTGACGAAGACGAGCGGATCTGCTCCATGGCGTTCGGACCCGGGCTGACGGTGGAAACGGCGCTCTTCACGAAAATCCGGAATCCGCGCGAGCGCGACGGCACGAGGGCAGCCGCGCACACCGGCGCGGACACGGACACTGACTTGAAGGCGTGTTCCACGCTGCCGGTATCGGCGTGGGCCTGAGCGGCAGCACGGTGCTTCTACGGGAACGCGCGGTGGATGCCGTCGAGGAAATGGACCTGCCGGACTGCGACCCGGCGCGGCTGGCCCGCACCTACGCGCAGTTCGCCGTTGTCAATCGGGTCGTCGCCGGCTGGCGGAGCCTCTATCGGACCCAGCTCAGGCCCCGGCTGTCCCCCGGCTCAACCACGACCCTGCTGGACATCGGCTGCGGTGGCGGCGACGTGGACGTTCTGTTGTCCCGCTGGGCGTCCCGGGACGGGCGGCGCCTGGCGATCACGGCCATCGACCCGGACCCACGCGCCATCCGCTTCGCCCAGGAGCGGCGTTCGTCCGCAGGCATCACCTTCCGCCAGGCCGCGGCTTCGGAACTGGTACGGGAAGGCCAAAGCTACGACCTCGTGCTGTCCAATCATGTGCTCCACCACCTGACGCCGGACGAGCTCCAGGCATTCCTGGCGGAGTCCGCCGCGTTGTGCCACGGGAAGGTCATCCACAACGACCTCCGCCGCAGCCCCGCCGCGTACGCGCTCTTCTTCGCCGGTGCCCGGGCTTTCACCGGTTCCTACATCCGGCGGGACGGACTGACCTCCATTCGGCGCAGCTACACCGCGGCGGAGCTGGGGTCCGCCGCTCCCCCGGGCTGGGTCGTGGCTCGCCACTGCCCCTACCGCAACCTGCTGATGCTGGACAGAACGGGCAGCGATGCTGCCGCCGTCCGGGACGGGACGCCGGCAGGTGGCTGACGTTCTCATTGTCGGGGGCGGTCCGGTCGGTCTTTTCATGGCCGCCCTCCTGCTGCGAGACGGCGTCGCGGTCCGTGTGCTGGAACAACGCACCCATCCGGAGGGGCACTCCCGTGCCATCGGCATCCATCCCCCGGCGCTGACCGCGCTGCAGGGGGTCGACGTTGCCGGGCGGCTCGTGGCCGAAGGGGTCCGGATCCGTCGCGGCATCGCCATCGGCGGCGGCATCCGGCTTGCCGAAATGTCCTTTGCCGGCGTATCGGACAGCTTCCCCTACGTGCTGTCCCTTCCCCAGACACGCACCGAAGCGGTGCTGGAACAGCGCGTCCGGGAGTACGACGCCGGCGCCCTGCACCGCGGCGTCCGGCTCACCCGGCTGCACGACGACGGCGGCCGCGTCACGGTGGACGCCAGCTCCCGCGGCGGAACGGCCCGGTATTCGGCGCGGTTCGTCATCGCGGCCGACGGTGTCCGGTCCACCGTGCGGGCGATGAACGGCACCGGCCTGACGGCGAAAAACTATCCGGACAGCTACCTGATGGGCGACTTCGCCGACAGCACAGGCTTCGGGCCGGACGCGGCATTGTTCCTGGCAGGCCCGGGCATCGTGGAGTCCTTTCCCCTGCCGGGGAAGCTGCGCCGCTGGGTGCTCCGGCTGGGTGCCGGAGCATCCGGCGGCGCGGACGCCGGGTGGCTGACGCGCAGGATCCGGGAGCGCACGGGAATCGACGTCGACCCGGGGACGAACAGCATGCTCAGCAGTTTCGGTGTCCGCTCCCGGCTGGCCCGGCGGATGGTAAGCGGCCGCACCGTGCTGATCGGGGACGCGGCCCACGAGGTCAGCCCCATTGGGGGCCAGGGCATGAACCTGGGCTGGCTCGACGCGGTGGCGCTGGCGCCGCTGGTGCTCGCCGCCCTGCAGGGCGGGGCCGTGCCCGCACAGTGGCGGAGCTTCGAAAGGTCCCGGATGCGGGCTGCCGCCAGGGCCGCCCGCCAGTCGGAAATCAACATGGCGCTCGGGCGACCGCTGGGCGGCGGCCTCCTGGCGGTGAGGAACGGGGCGATCTCGGCGGCGGCCGCCGTGCCGGCCGTGAATACCCTCGTGGCCCGCCGATTCACGATGCAGTGACGAGCCCTGCGCCGCCCGCACGAAAACCGGTGCCGGCCCCACCCTCGGCGGCCGCAGCTATGACTTTGTCACAACAGCGTGCCGACGCCAGTAGTCTGTTTGCATGTCTCTAGACGCCCAGCCCACGGACTTCAGCGCCGCCCGCATCCAGGAAACCGTCCAGCAGATCCTGACCGCGGGTGTCCTTCCCACGATTGTCCAGGCCGGCCATCCGGTGCTCCGGCAGCTGGCCGCGCCGTACAGCGGCCAGCTGAGCGACGCCGAGCTCGGGCAGCTCATCGATCTCATGCACAGCGTCATGCACAAGGCTCCCGGCGTCGGCCTCGCGGCCCCCCAGCTCGGGATCCCCTTGCAACTCGCCGTCCTGGAGGACCAGTTTGAGGTCGACGCCGAGGTCGCCGCCGTGCGCGGACGCGAACCACTGCCGTTCTTCGCCATGCTGAACCCGGCCCTCCGGCCGCTCGGCGCCTCGGCCGTGGCGTTCTACGAGGGATGCCTCTCAGTCAACGGCCTGCAGGCCGCCGTCATGCGGCCCGAGTCGGCGCGGCTCGACTACACGGCCCCTGACGGAACCCCGAAGGCGCAGGACTTCTCCGGCTGGCAGGCCCGGATCGTCCAGCACGAGACGGACCACTTGCACGGGATCCTCTACCTCGACCGGGCAGAGCTGCGCTCGCTCAGCAACAACGCGGAATACTCGGCCCGCTGGGCCCAGCCGGACATCAGCCTGGCCCGCCAGGGACTCGGCTTCCTGCCGGACCGCTAAAGGTCCGCTAGTACTGCTGCTAGTCCTGCTGGTTGCATGGATGGCGACGGGCGCCGGATTCGCCGTCGTCGGAAGGTGGCAGGCCCACCAAGCCAGGATCCCGCCGGATCGCTGCTTGCGGTGGTGCGGGGTGCCGGAGCGTGAGAGTTCGCGGTTCTCGCCCGGGAAGACCAGAAACGCCAGCGACTGGCGTGCGGCGCGGATGCTTTGCCGCCCGCGGCGGCCCGCGGGGAACGCCAGCACCAGTCCGTCCGGCGAAAAGTCCGGAGCCGCGTCGCGGAAACCGCGGGTAAGGCGCCGCGGGGACGGAGACGGAATTGAGCAGCGGCAGATGTTCCGATTTCACGAGTGCCAGCCAAGCCCCTGCGGTACGGGCAGTGAAATAGCTCACCTCAGGGCAGTCCGGCGGACGCACACGCGCAAGGAGCGTCGGCCATAGGATGGACGGTATGTTCCCCGCTCCCGCCGCCTCCCTGCTGTGTCCGGTGTGCCGGAACAGCCTCGGTCCCGGCGACGGCACGCGCCGTACCCTGCTGTGTGCCGCCGGGCACAGCTTCGACGCGGCCCGGCAGGGATACTTCAACTTTCTGGTCGGCAAGGGCACCGTCTTCGAAGCCGACGCGGCCGACATGGTGGCGGCACGCTTCAATTTCCTCTCCGCCGGCCACTACACGGCCCTGGCCGAGGCCGTGGCCGAGCTGTCCGCCCCTGCCCTTGCAGCCCCGGGCGCGACGGTGCTGGACGCCGGTACGGGAACCGGGCACTACCTTAGGGCACTTCTGGACAGGACTCCGGCGGCGGCGAGTGGACTGGACATTTCAAAGTTCGC
>JAODMV010000102.1 GCA_025464875.1 Arthrobacter sp.
GCTGTAAAATTGGGGCAATGAGCTCCCCCGATCTGACTCCTGAGGAAATCCAGGCCTGCCTCAAGGTCTTGAACAGCATCCACGTCTACGACGAGGAACACCCGGACTACGTTTCGGTGCGCCGCGCCACGGGCAAGATGTTCAAGGCCGTCAAGCGGCACCGCCGGGTCACGAAACGGGACCTGATCGCGGAAGCCGACCGTGCCGTCATTTCGCAGACGGCGACGGCGGCGCCTGACCGGATCGATGACGAGACCCGCGGCAACAAGCTTGCCCCGTCCGCCACCGGCACGATCGCCGGCCACCTGATCAGGTCGCGCCCCTGCTACATCTGCAAGCAGCACTTCACCCAGGTCGATGCCTTCTATCACCAGCTCTGCCCCGACTGTGCCGCCTTCAGCCACGGCAAACGGGACGCCCGCACCGATCTCACCGGACGCCGGGCGCTCCTGACCGGCGGCCGCGCGAAGATCGGCATGTACATTGCGCTGCGCCTGCTTCGCGACGGAGCCCACACCACCATCACCACCCGCTTCCCCAAGGACGCCGCGCGGCGTTTCGCGGCCATGGAGGACAGCGGAGACTGGCTGCACCGGCTCCGGATCGTGGGCATCGACCTGCGCGATCCCTCCCAGGTCATGGCGCTGACGGACTCACTGGATGCCGCCGGCCCGCTCGACATCATCATCAACAACGCCGCCCAGACCGTACGCCGGTCCGGCAACGCCTACCAACCGCTCGTTGACGCCGAGGACGAGCCCCTGCCCGCAGCCCTCCAGGCGGCCAACGGCGGTCCCGAACTCGTCACCTTCGGCCACGCCCACGACAAGCACCCGCTGGCCTTGGCCAGCTCCGTCCTGGAGCATCCGGTGCTCGCCGGGGACGCGATCACCTCGCTGGCCCTGTCCACCGGATCCGCCTCCCTGGAGCGCATCGCCGCCGGCACGGCGATCGACGCCGGCGGACTGGTTCCGGACCTTGCCACCATCAACAGCTGGACGCAGCTGGTGGACGAGGTTGATCCGCTCGAGATGCTCGAAGTGCAGCTCTGCAACGTCACCGCACCGTTCCTCCTGGTCAGCCGGCTGCGCGGCGCGATGAAGCGCTCCACCGCCAGGCGCAAGTACATCGTGAACGTGAGCGCCATGGAAGGGCAGTTCGCCCGCGCCTACAAGGGCCCCGGCCATGCTCATACAAATATGGCCAAGGCAGCCCTGAACATGCTTACCCGGACCAGCGCCCAGGAGATGCTCGACACCGACGGCATCCTGATGACCGCCGTCGACACCGGCTGGATCACCGATGAGCGCCCGCACTACACGAAGGTCCGCCTGATGGAGGAGGGCTTCCACGCGCCCCTGGACCTCGTCGACGGCGCTGCCCGGGTCTACGATCCGATCGTGATGGGAGAAGCCGGCGAGGACCAGTACGGCGTCTTCCTGAAGGACTACAAGCCCAGCCCCTGGTAAACCGGAGCCGCCCGCAGGTCCAACGACCCTTGCCCCCGCACGGGCTGTGCAGAAGAATGGCAAAAGCCGGTGCCGGAAAATCCGTGACGGAGAAAAGTCCGGAACTGCGGCACGGACGAAGCGGCGGCGGCCGGACGGGAGAGACATGATTGCCTGGACAGATGCGGCGCGCGAGGCGGCCGGTGGGGCTCCGGCGCTCCTCCGGGTCTTCATTCTCGATGACCACGAACTCGTCCGGCGAGGCCTGCAGGAACTCCTCGAGGGCGAGGGCTTCCTCGTGGTGGGCAGCTCCGGATCCGCAGTGGAGGCGACGCGACGGATTCCCGCGCTGCATCCCGATGTCTGCGTGCTCGACGCCAGGCTCCCGGACGGGACCGGCATCGAGGTCTGCCGCGAAGTACGCTCCGTGGATCCCTCGCTGAATTGCATCATCCTCACCAGTTTCGACGACGAACAGGCGTTGTGGGGCGCGGTCCTCGCCGGTGCCCGCGGCTATGTCCTGAAGGAGATCGGCGGCACGGACCTGATCGGCGCGCTGCGCCGCGCGGCCGCCGGCGAGTCACTGTTCCAGGAGGGCGTCGCGGTGGGCATGGTCGGCAGCCTTGTGGCGGCTGAAGAGGTGGACCCGCGCGTGTCTTCCCTGACTCCCCAGGAACGCAGGGTGCTGGAGCTGGTGGGCGGCGGGCTCACGAACCGCCAGATCGCCGCCGAAATGTTCCTCGCGGAGAAAACGGTCAAGAACTATGTCTCCTCGCTGCTGGCCAAGCTCGGCTTCGAGCGGCGCACCCAGGCCGCCGTCTTCATCGCCAGCCCGGCGTCGGTGGCCCCCGGCGGGAGCAGCGAAGGCCGCCCGCACGCGGCCCGTTAAAGCGGAACCGACCACTCCAGGCTGGTACCGGCGTCGGGCGCGCTGGTGATGGTGCACTCCCCGTCCAGCATCGCCGCGCGATCCGCCAAGTTGGCCAGGCCGTGGCGCTTGCCCGGTTTGGTGAAGCCCGAGCCGTTGTCCGTGATGACGACTGTGACGCGCCCCTTGACCACGGCGACTGACACCGCGATGGCATCGGCGCCCGAATGGCGGATGGCGTTGCTGAGCCCTTCGGAAACCACGGCCACGACGTTGTCCGCCTTGTCCGGGGTGACCGCGTCCACCGGGCCCGTGATGGTCAGCCGGGGGGTGAACGGCATGGACTTGGAGGAGCTCCTGGCCACGCGCCGGATCCGTCCGCTGAGCAGCTCCGTTTCGCCGCTGCTGCTCCTTAGCGAGTAGATGGTGTCGCGCAGGCTCCGGATCGCTTCGTCGAGTTCGGCCGTGATGTTGCGGATCCGCTCCAGCGCCAGTTCGTCATCGGTGAAGCGGGTGAGGCTCTGCACGCTCAGGCCGGCCGCGAACAGCCGCTGGATGACCACGTCATGCAGGTCTCGGGCGATCCGGTCGCGGTCCGTGAAGACGAGCAGCTCCTCGCGCAGCCTGTGGACCCGGGCCAGTTCGAGGGCGAGGGCCACGTGGGACCCGAACACGGCCCCCATCTCGATGTCCGTACGCGAGTAGGGGACCGAGCCGGGCTGGCGGACCAGCAGCAGGAGGCCATGGTGGGCGCCCTGAGTGCTCAGTGCGACCGCCAGCAGCGGCCCGGTGACGCCGCCGAGACCGGAGAAAATCACCGAGGCGTCGTCGAAGACCACGGGCTCGCCGCCGGCGAGGATGTCCTGAAGTTCCGTGGAGTCCAGGTCCAGCGGCTTGCCGGAGAGCTCCTTGCCGCGGTCACCGGCGGCGCCCGCCACGATGTAGCCGGGGCCCACGGGGGCCACAATCACCGCCAGCTGGGATCCGGACTCCTGCAGGGCCCGGCCGACGATCGGGTCCAGCCCGCCCGTGGTGTAGTCGCGGTCGCCGCCCAGCATCAGCCCGGAGACATCCATGCAGGCCTCGAGCCATCGGGCGCGCCTGCGGGCGTCGTCGTAGAGCCGGGCGTTCTCGATCGCCACCCCGGCCGCGGCGGCCAGCGCCACGGCCAGGCCTTCGTCCTCCGCGGTGAAGTCGCCGCCGCCTTCCTTGTCCGCCAGGTAGAGGTTTCCAAAGACCACATCGCGAACGCGCACCGGGACGCCGAGGAAGGACTGCATGGCCGGGTGGTGGACCGGGAAGCCAAAGGCGTCCGGATGCTTGCGGAGGTCCTGCAGCCTGAGCGGGCGGGGATCGGTGCTGAGCAGCCCCAGCACCCCGTGGCCTGCGGGCAGCGGCCCGATTTTCCGCGCAAGTTCAGCGTCGATGCCGACGGTGATGAAGGGGCTCAGCGCCCGCTCCTCGCCAATCATGCCCAGCGCCCCGTAGCGGGCGTGCAGCAGCCGGCAGCCGGAGTCGACGACGCGTTCCAGGACCGCGTCCAGGCTCAGGTCCTCTGCCATCGCCACGACCGCTTCGAGCAGGCCGGCCATGCGCTCCCGGGACTGCGGCAGCTCCCCCGCGCGGGACACAAAGTCCTTCAGCTGGTCTTCGGCCCGGGGATTGCCCGAGGTGCCCGCTCCCGGGCCGTCGCCACTTGAATGCATCTGCGTGCCCCCAATTCCCCACGACGCACAGCCGCGCCGATGACGCCAGAATACTCCGTGCCGGGCCTAAAGGAGCTGCGACGCTCGGTGGTTCCTGATGCCGGCGTCGGTGATGCGGACTTCCGGCGCGAACAGCGGTTCGGCGGCGTCAGGCGAGACGGGTGATCTCCACGCTCACACTGAGCGAGGACCCGCCGCCGCCCGAGAGGATGCCCTTGAGCGGGGGAACGTCACGATAGTCCCGGCCCCGGGCCACGGTGACATGGAAGTCGCCGGCCGGCTTGTGGTTGGTCGGATCCCAGCTCCGCCATTCCCCGTCCCACCACTCCAGCCACGCGTGCGACTGCCCGGTAACGCTCTCGCCGAGTTCCGCCGTCGACCGCGGGTGCAGGTACCCGGAAACGTAACGGGCCGGGATCCCGCAGCTGCGCAGCGCGCCGATGGCAAGGTGGGCCAGGTCCTGGCACACGCCCTGCCGCTGCTTCCAGGCCTCCTCGGCGTTGGTGGTGACGCCCGTGGAGCCTTTCATGTAGGTCATCTCACCGCGCATCCATTCGAAGACGGCCATCGCGGCCTCGTGCGGGTTCCGGCCTTCGACGACTCCCGGAATGATGCCGAGCACCTCGGCCCCCGGCCCGGTGAGCTGCGACTGGGGAATCCAGTCGCTGTGCTGGTTGCGGGTGTCCGGGGCGGCCAGCACGTCCCAGCCGACGATGTCCGCCTCGACGGCAATTTTCTCCACTCGGTGCACCTCGACGGTGGTGGTGGACAAGACCTCCAGGTGTTCGTGCGGCATCTGCATGTCGAAGGCCGTCACGCGGGTGCCCCAGTAGTCGCGGTAGGTGCTCAGCGCGGCCTGCGACGGCGAAACCTTCATCGAGGACTCCAGGACCACCTGCTGCGGGTCCGTCAGCGGGGTCATGCGGGCCTCGTTGTACGAGAGCGTCACGCGCTGGTTGTAGTTGTACGCCGTCTTGTGCACGATGCTCAGCCGGGTCATGAAACTTCTCCCACCCAGGCCAGTTCGTCTGCCTGATTGAAGTACTTACGGGAAATGGCGTCCGAGGCCTGCGACACGGCCTTTTGCACGCGCTCCATGTGCTCCGGCAGCTCCGACATCAGGTCGTCGGTGCGGTGGAACTCCAGGAAGGTCCGGGCCTGGCCGACGATCCGGCGCGCGTCGTTGATGAAGCCCACCCGTTGCGCGGACGGGTCGAGCTTGGCAAGACAATCGTCGGCGTCGCGCAAGGCATACACGATGGACCGAGGGAACAGCCGGTCCAGCAGCAGGAACTCGGCCGCGTGCTGGTCGCCGAAGGCTGCCCGCCGGGTCCGCAGGAAGGATTCGTAGGCGCCGGCACAGCGGAGCATGTTCACCCAGGACATGCCCGCGGAGAGGACATCGCGGGTGGACAGCATGCGGGCGGTCATGTCCGCACGCTCCAGGGACCGGCCCAGGACCAGGAACAGCCAGCTCTCGTCGTGGCTGACCGTGGTGTCCGCGAGGCCGCTGACCATGGCGGTGCGCTCCAACACCCAGTTGCAGAAACGGTAGGTGCCCACCACGTCCTTGCGGTGCTGGTTGAGCCCGTAGTAGGTGGTGTTCAGGCTTTCCCAGAGCCCGGAAGACACTGTTTCACGGGCCCGCCGGGCGTTCTCGCGTGCCGCGCCGAGCGAGCCGGCGATGGAGGTGGCGCTGTGCTTGTCGTAGGCGAGGGCGTTCAGCAGTTCGTTGAGGCCAAATTCCTCGCTCTGCGGACGTGCCCCCATGACGGCGAGGAGCTCCTGCGCAACGCTGCGCTGCTCCGCCATGGGCAGATGGTTCAGGCGCTCCAGGTGGACGTCCAGGATGCGGGCGGTACCGTCGGCCCGCTCCACGTAACGGCCGATCCAAAATAGTGACTCGGCAATACGGCTAAGCATTCGCGGATACCTCCTGCGGGTCCGAACTCTCTGGGCTCATGAATGGCATGGACAACACGGTCCTCCGTGTGCTGCCGGTCACTGCTGCTGCTGCTCGCTCTGGCGGTCCCGCCAGTTGCTCTCCACGGGCCAGACGGAGACCCGCTCGCGCACCGCGATGGACTGCCGCGGCAGCGCCTCCACCGGAACCTGCGGCGAATCCGCCAGCACCCAGGTGTCCTTGGAACCACCACCCTGGCTGGAGTTCACGATCAGCGAGCCCTCCTTAAGCGCCACCCGGGTCAGGCCGCCGGGCAGGACCCAGACGTCGTCGCCGTCGTTCACCGCGAAAGGCCGCAGGTCCACGTGCCGGGGCCCGAACTTGTCGCCGCTGAGCGTGGGGACGGTGGACAGCTGCAGGACCGGCTGGGCGATCCATCCGCGGGGGTCCGCGATGATGCGCTTGCGCAGAGCCTCAAGCTCGTCCCTGGACGCGTCCGGGCCGATGACGAGGCCTTTGCCGCCGGAGCCGTCCACGGGCTTGACCACGAGTTCGTCGAGCCGGTCCAGGACATGCTCCCGGGCCTCTTTTTCCTCCAGGCGGAAGGTGTCCACGTTGGCGATCACGGGCTCCTCATTGAGGTAGTACCGGATCAGCTCGGGAACGTAGCTGTAGACCAGCTTGTCATCGGCCACGCCGTTGCCGACCGCGTTGGCGATCGTGACGCCGCCGGCGCGGGCGGCATTGACCAGGCCCGGGCAGCCGAGCATGGAATCGGCGCGGAACTGCAGGGGGTCCAGGAACTCGTCGTCGATCCGTTTGTAAATGACGTCCACGCGCTGCTCGCCGGCGGTGGTGCGCATGTAGACGCGGTTGCCGCGGCAGATGAGGTCGCGGCCCTCGACGAGTTCGACGCCCATCAGGCCGGCCAGCAGGGTGTGCTCGAAGTAGGCGCTGTTGAAGACCCCGGGCGTCAGGACCACCACGGTGGGGTCGTCGACGCCGGAGGGCGCCGTCTTGCGCAGGGCGGACAGCAGCCGGCGGGGGTACTCTTCGACCGGCCGGATGAGCTGCTGGCCGAAGGCTTCAGGCAGGCCCTTGGCCATCGCCCGGCGGTTCTCGAGGACGTAGCTGACCCCGGAGGGCACGCGCACATTGTCCTCAAGCACGCGGAAGGTGCCCGCGGCGTCACGGATGACGTCGATGCCGGAGATGTGCACCCGGACACCCCCGGCGGGTTCGAAGCCGTGCACCGCCCGGTGGAAGTGGGCGCTGGTCGTGACAAGCTGGCGCGGAATCACGCCGTCGGCGACGACCGTCATCTTGTCGTAGACGTCGTTGAGGAAGGCCTCGAGGGCACGGACCCGCTGAGCCACCCCGCGTTCCAGGACGGTCCATTCCTCGGCGGGAATCACCCTGGGCACGATGTCCAGCGGGAAGGGGCGTTCCTCCCCCGCGAAGTCAAAGGTGACGCCGCGGTCCAGGAAGGTCCGCGCCATGGAGTCGGCGCGGGCGGTGACGTCCGCCAGCGAGAGCTCACGAAGAGCCCCGGACACCTGTCCGTAGGAGCTCCGGGCTTCCTGCTCGCGGGTAAACATCTCGTCATAGGCTTCGGTGCGGCCGGCGGCCGCTGCGTAATCCTGGAAAAGGTCAGACATGGACCCTAGCCAACCACTTTTTCGTTACGAAATCATTTCAAGGGCGAGTGTCGGCCAACTCCCCGCACGGGGGCTGCCGCGAGGGGTCCAGGCGGCGCGGGCGGGCGTGATTAGATAGCCGGGTGTCGAACGAGAACCTGCGCCGGGATGAAGCCGCAACACGATCAGCCCTGATCACCACCCACCGCTACGACGTCTCCCTTGACGTCCGGCAGGCGGCCGATCCGAATGCCGCCGGCTACACCAGCCGCAGCGTTCTCAGCTTCGCCGCCAGTGAGCCGGGAGCGTCCACCTTCCTGGACTTCATCGCAGCCGAGGTGCACAGCGTGGTCCTCAACGGCAAGGAGCTGGTGGTATCCGACGTCGTGGACGGCTCGCGGATCCGGCTGGACGAACTGCAGGCCGAAAACCAGGTCACGGTCACCGGGACCGCGCTCTTCAGCACCTCCGGAGAGGGCATGCACCGCTTCTTCGACCCGGCCGACGGGCAGTGCTACCTGTACACCCAGTACGAGCCCGCCGACTCCCGCCGGGTCTTCGCCAACTTTGAGCAGCCTGACCTCAAGGCCGAATTCACCTTCCACATCACGGCGCCCTCGGAATGGCAGGTGGCCTCCAACGGCGTCGAGACCCTCCGGACGCCGCTGGCGGGCGATCCGGCCGCCAGCCGCTGGGACTTCGCCCCCACCAAAGCGATGTCCACCTACATCACGGCGGTGCTCGCCGGGCCGTACTTCAAGGCTGAAGACTCCTGGAGCACGGTGCTCGACGACGGGACCACGCTGGACGTGCCGCTGGCACTCTACTGCCGGGCGTCGATGGCGGCCTCCTTCGACGCCGAGGCCCTCTTCCGCCTGACCAGGAACGGCCTCGAGTTCTTCAACAAGCTCTTCGATTTCCCCTACCCCTGGGGCAAATATGATCAGGCCTTCGTGCCCGAGTACAACCTGGGTGCCATGGAAAACCCCGGCCTGGTGACCTTCACGGACAGCTACGTGTTCACCTCCCGGGCCGCCGATTCGCAGTACCAGGCCCGAGCCAACACCCTGCTGCACGAGATGGCGCATATGTGGTTCGGCGACCTCGTCACCATGCAGTGGTGGGACGATCTGTGGCTCAAGGAATCCTTCGCGGACTACATGGGCACCCTGGGCGTGGACCGGACCACCGACTGGGACACGGCGTGGGTCACCTTCGCCAACAACCGCAAGGCGTGGGCCTACGTGCAGGACCAGCTGCCAACCACGCACCCGATCGTCGCCGACATCCCGGACCTCGAAGCGGCGAAGCAGAACTTCGACGGCATCACCTACGCCAAGGGCGCAGCCGTGGTCAAGCAACTGGTCGCCTATGTCGGTTTCGAGGCCTTCATCGCAAGCTCCCGGCAGTACTTCAAGGACCACGCCTACGGCAACACGACCCTGGCCGAGCTGCTGGCTGCCCTCAGCGCCGCGTCCGGCCGGGATCTCGGGGAATGGGCCCGGCAGTGGCTGCAGACCTCCGGCATCTCGACCATCTCAAGCGAGATCGAAGAGCACGACGGTGTCCTGGGAACCGTGACCCTCGTGCAGGACGCCGTGGACCCGATCATTGGCCGGCAGGAACCCAGGCCGCACCGGCTGCGGATCGGCCTCTACGACTACGACGACACCGGCGCCCTGGTCCGCACCGACAGCGTCGAGACCGACGTCGCCGGCGCCCGCAGTGCCGTCGCCTCCCTGACCGGCAAGCCGCGGCCGGCCCTGCTGCTGG
The DNA here is from genome assembly GCA_025464875.1 of Arthrobacter sp. Taxonomy (GTDB): domain Bacteria; phylum Actinomycetota; class Actinomycetes; order Actinomycetales; family Micrococcaceae; genus Arthrobacter. Next base: position 9,336 of record JAODMV010000102.1, read on the forward strand.
TGAACGATGATGACCTCAGCTACGCCAAGGTCCGGCTGGACCCGTCCTCGGAGGCAACGGTGCGCAGCTCCCTGGACAAGCTCAACGACCCGATGGCCCGCGCCCTGTGCTGGACCGCACTGTGGGATTCGGCCCGGGACGCGGTCACACCCGCGTCCCTGTACGTGGACGCGGTCCAGCGCTTCGGCCCCGCAGAACCGGGGATCGGCGTGCTCCTGAACGTCCTCGGCAACACCGCGACGGCCATCGAGCGGTATGTTCCCAGGGATCAGCGCGACACGGTGCGCCGCGGGTTCCTCCACGTCGTGGCCGCCGAGCTGCAGGCCGCGACGCCGGGTTCCGACCGGCAGCTGGCGTGGGCGCGCGCCCTTGCAAACACGAGCCGGTTCGACACCGGCCAACTGGACCTGATCCGCGGCATCCTGGCCGGCAGTACCGTCATCGAAGGTCTCGCCGTCGATGCCGAACTCCGCTGGAACTTCTGGCACGCCCTGGCGGCGAACGGCCAAGCCAGCCGCGAGCAGCTCGCCGAGGAACTGGCCCGGGACAATACCGCGGCGGGCAAGTCCGGCCATGCCACGGCGCTCGCGGCCCGGCCCGAGACGGCGGTAAAGGCAGCCGCGTGGGAGCGTGCCGTCCACGGCACCGCACTCTCCAATCAACTGCTCAGCGCGACCATCGCGGGCTTCAACACCGGCACATCGGCCCTGCTCCGGGACTTCATCGACCCTTACTTCGCGTCCCTGGAGCAGGTCTGGGCGGAGCGCAGCATCGAGATCGCCAGCCGGATCGTCCGCGGCCTCTACCCGGCCGGCCAGGACCGAGACGGGCACGGGGGCCCGCCGGACCGCCATCCCGTCCTCATGCGAACCGACAACTGGCTGGCCGAACACCCCGAGGCGCCGCGGGCGCTGCGCCGCATCATCATTGAGCAGCGCAGCCAGCTGCACCGCGCGCTGACCGCCCAGGCGGCCGCCTCGGCGTAGCGCAGCGCGCCTTTTCCACCGGACCCGGCACAACCCTCCACCCTGGGGCATGGCAGTATCAGGGCATGGCAGTATCAGGGCGCGGCAGTATCAGGGCACCCGGTGCAGCCACTCCACCGTCCCGAACTTCGACTCCACCCGGCGGTGGGCGGCCTCGAGTTCGGCCGCAGTGAGCTCCGACGCGGTCGCGGCGTAGCGTTCGGTGAAGACTGCCATCATCGCCGCCACGATCTCTTCGCGGGCCAGGCCGGTCTGGCGCCGGAGCGGGTCAACCCGCTTCTTGGCGCTCGTGGTGCCCTTGTCGGAGAGTTTCTCCTTGCCGACCCGCAACACCTCGACCATCTTGTCGGCATCGATGTCGTAGCTCATGGTGACGTGGTGCAGCATCCCGCCGTTGGCGAGCCGCTTCTGGGCAGCGCCGCCGATCTTGCCCTGGTCCGTGGCGATGTCATTGAGGGGCACATAGAAGGCGCTGATGCCCAGCTTTTCGAGCGCCGCCAGAACCCAGGCGTCGAGGAAGGCGTACGAGTCGGCGAAGCTGATCCCGTCCACGAGGGACTGCGGCAGGTACAGCGAGTAGGTGATGCAGTTGCCGGCCTCCATGAACATCGCTCCCCCGCCGCTGATCCGGCGGACCACGCTGATGCCGTGCCGGGCCACTCCCTCGGGGTGGAGCTCGTTGCGGACGGACTGGAAACTGCCGATCACCACGGAGGGCTCCTCCCAGTCCCAGAAGCGCAGGGTCGGATTGCGCCGCCCGGCCCCGACCTCTTCGGTCAGGACCTCGTCCAGGGCGACGTTGACGTGGGTCGGCAGCACGGACGGGGCGATGATGTTCCAGTGGTGGTCGCCCCAGCCGGTGGCCTTCGCCAGGCCCCGGCGTACGGCGACCGCCACCGCGTCGGTGGAGAAGCCGAACAGGACCGCATCGGCGGGAAGCGCCGACTCCACCGCGGCCGTGATCTCGGCGGCACCGGAGTCCGCCGGCAGCCCGGTGAGCGCCCGGTTGATGTCCAGCAGCGCCTCGTCCGGTTCCAGGAAGAAGTCCCCGCTGACGGAGACGTTGGCCAGGGCGCCGGCCGCGACGTCGAAGTCGGCGACGACGAGCTTGCCGCCGTGGACCTTGTACTCACCGTGGTGGCGGCCGCCGCCGTCGTCGCTGCCGGGCCCGAGATCGCTCGTGGGGCCGTCCGCGCTGGAGGCAGTGCCGGCGGCACTGCCGGGGCTAACGGGTGGAAGGCTCATAGAATCCATCCTGCCCCAGGAACGCAAAAAGCCCGCACCGTAACGGTGCGGGCTTTTCCAACAGACCTTGGGGAGAAGTTGTTACTTCTTGCCGCCGAAGCCCTTGAAGCGAGCGTTGAAGCGCTCGACGCGGCCTGCAGAGTCCATGATGCGCTGCTTACCCGTGTAGAACGGGTGGGACTCCGAGGAGATTTCGACGTCGATTACCGGGTAGGTGTTTCCGTCTTCCCACTCGATGGTCTTGGAAGAAGACACGGTGGACTTGGTCAGGAACTTGACGCCGGAAGCCAGGTCGTTGAAAACAACAGCTTCGTACTTCGGGTGGATATCAGACTTCATAGTGGGACCTTTGTTCGCACAACTGGATTTTGCCAGTTGCCAGGTATGAATGGGACGGCCGGCGGAAATTACCCTACGGCCAGCTACCAATCATAGCCGAAATCGACGAGGTGGAGAACAACCGGAGGAACACCGGACGGGCGTCCTGGCGAACCGGCCGGGGGCGGTCAGTCCCGGGGCCGGAGCTCCCAGAACGCGACGGCCGATGCCGCCGCCACGTTGAGCGAATCGACGCCCGCCCGCATGGGAATCTTCACGGCAAGGTCGACGGCGGCCAGGGTGCTCTCGCTCATCCCGGCGCCCTCCGTACCGAGCACCAGGGCCAGCCGCTCCGGCCTCCGGGCGGCCAGTTCGTCCAGGTCCACGGCGTCTGCGGTGAGCTCCATCGCCGCGACCGTGAAGCCGTGCTGGCGGAGCACCGCCAGCTCCCCCGGCCAGTCCTCGAGCCGCGCCCACGGCACCTGGAAGACAGTGCCCATGCTGACCCGCACGCTGCGCCGGTACAGCGGGTCACCGCAGCGCGGCGAGACCAGGACGGCGTCCACCCCCAGGGCGGCGGCGGAGCGGAAGATGGCGCCGACGTTGGTGTGGTCCACGATGTCCTCCAGCACGGCGACGCGCCGGGCGCCGGCGAGCAGCTCCGGCAGCGGCACGGGGGCAGGGCGGTGCATGGCGGCCATCGCGCCGCGGTGCAGGTGGAAGCCGGTGATGTCCTCCAGGAGCGCGGCGGAGCCGATGTAGGCCGGCACGTCGGGGTACTGCTCAAAGATGTCCGCCAGGTCATCGAGCCACTTTTCGGCGAGGAAGAAGGACCGCGGCCGGTGCCCGGCCGCCAGCGCCCGGCGCAGCACACGGGAGGACTCCGCAATGTACATGCCCTCCGCCGGTTCCCTGACCTTACGCAGGTGCACGTCCGTCAGCTGCGTGTAATCGGAGACGCGGGGGTCGTCGGCGGATTCGAGGTGGTGGAAAGTCACGGGCCAGTCATTTCAGCGGTCATTGGAGCGGTCATTCGGGCAGGTCATTTAAGCAGGTTGGCGATCATGAAGCCCAGGGCCACGAGACCCAGGGCGAAGATGGCCCCGCGCAAGACCACCGGGGAGAGCCGGCGTCCCACCCTGGCACCGACCACCCCGCCGATCAGGGAGCTGACGGCGATCAGCCCCACGGCGGGCCAGTCGATCCGGTCGAAGGCGAAGAGCAGATAGGACGCCGCCGCCACGATGTTCACGCCGAGCA
>JAODMV010000115.1 GCA_025464875.1 Arthrobacter sp.
ATTCGGATTCGATGCCGAGCCGGCTGAGCATGGCGTTGATCTGCGGGCCGCCGCCGTGCACCACGACCGGGTGGATGCCGACGTGGTGCAGGAAGACGACGTCCTCGGCGAAGGCCCGGCGGAGCTCATCGTTGACCATGGCGTTGCCGCCGTACTTGATCACCATGGTAGTTCCGGCGAAGCGCTGGATCCAGGGCAGCGCCTCGATCAGGGTGCCGGCCTTGCTCTGGGCGTCGCTCATGGAAGTGGTCTCGCGTGTCTGGGTGTTCATGCTGCCGTCCGTCCGGGTGGCTCTGTCGCGGGTGCGTGTGTCGAGGCGCGGGCTTCGAGGGGCCTAGCTCGAGTAGGCGCTGTTTTCGTGGACGTAGTCGTGCGTGAGGTCGTTGGTCCAGATCGTGGCCTCCGCCCCGCCGGCCTGCAGGTCGATCTCCACGAGGACCTCGCGCGGCTCCAGGTCCACGAGGCTGCGGTCCTCGCCGATGCCGCCGTTGCGGCAGATCTGGACGCCGTTCATGGCCACGTTCAGCTGGTCGGGATCGAAGGCCGCGTCCGTGGTGCCGACGGCGGACAGAACGCGGCCCCAGTTGGGGTCCTTGCCGAAGATGGCGGTCTTGAAGAGGTTGGAGCGGGCGACGGCGCGGCTGACGATCTCGGCGTCCTGCTCGCTGGCGGCGTTGAAGGTGCGGATGGCGATGTCGTGGCTGGCGCCTTCGGCGTCGTTGATCAGCTTGCGGGCCAGTTCGGCGCAGACCTGGGTCAGGCCGGCGCCGAAGTCCAGGGCGGAGGGGACGACGCCGGATGCTCCGGAGGCCAGGAGCACCACCGTGTCGTTGGTGGACATGCAGCCGTCGGAGTCGGTCCGGTTGAAGGTGACGCGCGCGGCGTCGCGGAGTACGACGTCGAGCATTTCCGGCTGGACGTCGGCGTCCGTGGTGAGGACGACCAGCATGGTGGCGAGCCCGGGGGCGAGCATGCCGGCTCCCTTGGCCATGCCGCCGATGGTGAATTCATTTCCTTCGGCGTCCCGGCCGGTGAACACGGCCTCTTTGGACACCGAGTCGGTGGTCATGATGGCAGTGGCCGCACTGGGCCCGCCGTCGGCGCTCAGCGCGGCGGCGGCGACGCCGATCCCGGGAAGGATCTTGTCCATCGGGAGCTGCTCGCCGATCAGCCCGGTAGAGCAGACCAGAACGTCGGTGGCGGAGACACCGAGCGCTTCTGCGGTCTTCTCTGCGGTGGTGTGGGTGTTCTGGAAGCCCTGCGGGCCGGTGCAGGCGTTGGCTCCGCCGGAGTTGAGGATGACGGCGTCCGCCCGGCCGTCCTTGATGACTTCGCGGGACCAGTGGACCGGCGCTGCGGCCACCCGGTTGGAGGTGAACACGGCGGCGGCGGCCTTGGACGGGCCGTCGTTGACCACGAGGGCGAGGTCCGGGTTGCCGGAGGCCTTGAGGCCTGCCGTGACCCCGGAGGCCCGGAATCCCTTAGCTGCGGTGATGCTCACGGTGCGACTCCCTGGAGTTCGAGGCCGGCGGTTTCCGCCAGGCCGAGGGCAATGTTCATGGACTGCACGGCCCCGCCGGCGGTCCCCTTGGTCAGGTTGTCGATGGCGCAGCTGACGATCACGCGGCCGGCGTGCGGATCGAGCGCGAGCTGCATCACGGCGTGGTTGGACCCCTGCACGGACTTGGTGGAGGGCCACTGGCCTTCGGGGAGCAGGTGGACGAACGGCTCGCCGTCGTAGGCCTTGCTCCAGGCGCGGCGCAGCTCATCGGCGGTGACGCCCGGCCGGACCCTGGCGGTGGCCGTGGTGAGGATGCCGCGGCTCATGGGAGCGAGCGTCGGCGTAAAGGAGACCGTGACGGGCCCGCCCGCCGCCTTGGAGAGTCCCTGTTCAATCTCCGGGGTGTGCCGGTGCCCGCCGCCGACGCCGTAGGGGCTCATCGAACCCATGACCTCGGCGCCGATCAGGTTGACCTTGGCGGCCTTGCCGGCCCCGGAGGTGCCGGAGGCCGAGACGATCACGACGTCCTCCCCCTCGAGCAGCCCGTTGTTGAAGCCGGGGGTCAGTGCCAGCAGCGCGGACGTCGGGTAACAGCCCGGGACGGCGATCCGGGTGGCGCCGCGGAGGGCTTCGCGCTGGCCGGGGAGCTCCGGGAGCCCGTACGGCCAGGATCCGGCGTGCGCCGATCCATAGAACTTCTCCCAGGCGGCCGGGTCTTCGAGGCGGTGGTCGGCGCCGGCGTCGATGACGACGGTGCCGGCCGGCAGCTGCGCCGCGATCTCCGCGGACGCGCCGTGCGGAAGGGCCAGGAACACGACGTCGTGTCCGGACAGGTTCTCCACAGTGGTGTCTTCCAGGATGCGGCCGGCCAGGCCATGGAGATGCGGCTGCAATTCCCCTAGTCTGGAACCGGCGTTGCTGTGGGCCGTGATGGCGCCGATCGTGACGTCGGGGTGACCGGCCAGGAGCCGCAGCACCTCGCCGCCGGCATAACCGCTTGCACCGGAGACGGCAACAGAAATAGTCATAGCTCCGACTATACAGCAAGAGTATGCATAGATGCCGATATTTATGCATCCGTCCGCCCTGTCCGCGTGTCTCCACCCGGTGCCGGTATGCTGGGCTGAGGGTGATCCACTCCCTGCAGTTCGAATGTCGGCTGCAGCGTTGCCCGTAACAGTTACGAGGCACCCCCTAGATGACCCTCACCACCCCGGAACCTTCGAGCACGGCAGCGCGCCCGCACGGCCGCGTCCGGCAGCCCAACGCCGTCGTCCTGAGCTACTCGGAACTCCTCAAGAGCGTGAAGGCCGCCGGCCTCCTCGAACGCCGCGTCGGTTTCTACGTCACGGTGTTTTCCGTCCTGGCGCTCCTGATGACCGCCACCTGGTTCGGTTTCGCGCTGATCGGTGACAGCTGGTTCCAGCTCCTGATCGCGGCAGCCCTCGGCATCCTCTGCACCCAGCTGAGCTTCCTGGCCCACGAGGCAGGGCACCGCCAGATCTTCGCCTCCCGCCGGGCCAACGACTGGGCCGCACGGCTGCTCGCGACCTCGGTGGCCGGCATCAGCTACTCCTGGTGGGAGCAGAAGCACGGGGCGCACCACAACCACCCCAACGTCATTTCCAAGGACCCGGACATCGCCACCGGTGCGATCGCCTTCCACGCCGAAGGCGCGGCCACCCGTCAGGGACGGTTCTCCTTCCTGACCCGCAAGCAGGGCTGGTTCTTCTTCCCGCTGCTGTTCCTCGTAGGCCTGGGCCTCCAGATCGATTCGATCAAATTCATCTTCCGCCGGGCCAAGGTCACGCACCGCTGGGTTGAAATCCCCATCCTGGCCGCCCGGCTGAGCGTGCTCCCGGTCCTGGCCTTCGCCTTCCTGCCGCTGGGCATGGCGTTCGCCTTCATCGGCGTCCAGCTCGCCGTGTTCGGCTTCTACATGGGCGCGTCCTTCGCCCCGAACCATAAGGGCATGCCCGTCCTGCCGGCCGACAGCCGCGTGGACTTCTTCAGCCGCCAGGTCCTGACGTCCCGCAACATTTCCGGCGGCCGCTTCATGGACATCCTGCTCGGCGGCCTCAACCGCCAGGCCGAGCACCACCTCTTCCCGGACATGGCCCGTCCCCAGCTGGACAAGGCCGCCGTGATCGTCCGCGAATACTGCGCGAAGCACCAGATTCCCTACACGGAAACGACGCTGCTGCAGTCCTACGGCATCATCGTCCGCTACCTCAACGACGTCGGACTCGCCGCCGGCCGGCACTTCGAGTGCCCGATGGCGACCGTGACCCGGCGCTACTGAGCGCCCTCGGGCGCTCACAACGCTTGGGGGATCACCCTCCCCAGGATATGAGGCCCGGCCTAGACTCTCCGCCCGCCGAAATCGTCGCCGATCCGGGCCGCGGCCGATTGCAGGAGGGGCACGACCTCCCGTTCGATGTCAGCAGGGCTGATCCGGTGGCGCTGCACGGACACGTTGAGTGCCGCCACCACCCGGTTGTCGCGCCAGACCGGCACTGCGACCCCGCGCAGGCCCTCCTCGAGTTCCCCCGAGACGATTGTCCAGCCGGCACTTCCCGCCTGTTCCACTGCTTCCCGCAGCTGGTCCACACTGCTGACGGTGTGGTCCGTGAACGCCTGCAGCTGCACCGTGGCCAGATGGGCTTCCCGCTCCGCGGGGTCCAGCCCGGCGAGAAGGACCCGGCCCATGGACGTGGCCCAGGCCGGGAAGCGCGTGCCCACGTTGATGGAAACGCTCGGCAGCCTGGGGGCGGCCACCCGGGCAACGTAGACGACGTCGGACCGGTCCAGGATACAAAGTGACGTGGTTTCGTCGAGCTGTGCCGCAAGGGATTTGAGATGCGGTTCGGCGATGCGGGGCAGCGTCAGGTTGGCCATGAACGATGCCCCGATGTCCAGGGTCCGGGGCGTCAGCTCGAAGAATGTGCCTTCGGCGCGCAGGTAGCCCAGATCCGTGAGGGTCAGCAGGAACCGGCGGGCCGCTGCGCGACTCAGCTCGGCTTTGGCCGCCACCTGGGTGATGGTCAGGCGGGGCTCCGAGGAGGTGAAGGCGAGCAACACCGCGGAGGTTTTCTCCACGGACTTCACGTAGTGGGGCGCGGTTGCGTGATCCTCGTCGCGTGCGGTCAGGGCAGATCCTTTCCTAGAGGCCCGGATTTCTAGGCAGACACCTACCAGCAGAGCAGCATCCCGGTCCCAACCCGGGGTGCTGTTCCGCTGTCGGGGGTCGGGTCACGCGCCGACGTAGGCCGCAAGGTGCTCGCCGGTCAGGGTGGAACGGGCGGTGACGAGGTCGGCGGGTGTGCCCTCGAAGACGATCCGGCCGCCGTCGTGGCCGGCGCCGGGACCGAGGTCGATGATCCAGTCGGCGTGCGCCATGACCGCCTGGTGGTGCTCGATGACGATGACGGACTTGCCGGAGTCGACGAGCCGGTCCAGCAGCCCCAGCAACTGCTCCACGTCGGCGAGGTGCAGGCCGGTGGTCGGCTCGTCGAGGACGTAGACGCCGCCCTTCTCGCCCATGTGGGTGGCCAGCTTGAGCCGCTGCCGCTCACCGCCTGACAGCGTGGTGAGCGGCTGCCCCAGCGAGAGGTAGCCGAGCCCGACGTCGACGAGCCGGTCGAG
>JAODMV010000134.1 GCA_025464875.1 Arthrobacter sp.
CCATGCTCACGACCCCCATCGAATTGGGTTCCATCCAGTTCAACTCCCAGTTCGCCCAGGCCGCGGCACCCTCCGACCTGATGATCGTGGCCAAGTTCACGGTCAAAGTCGGGGAAGACTCCGCGGACGCGACCATGGCGATCCCGGCCGAGGTGCTCATGCCCCACCTGAACGCCGGAGCCGCCGCCAAGAGCACCCAGGATCCCAGAACACTGGTCCGCGCCCACCTCTCCAATGTCCCCGTCCAGGTGGCACTGGAACTGTCCCCGGTGGTGGTAAAGCCAGCCGCGATCCTGAACCTGTCCGTCGGCGATGTGCTTCCCCTGCCGCATTCCACCCATCACCCTTTCAACGTCGTCGTAGACGGCCACCGGCTGGCGCAGGCCACCGCCGGTTCCAACGGCTCCCGTCTCGCCGCCGTCATCGTTACCACCGAGGAGAAACCCCGATGAGCACCGTCACCCCGCTGCATACTTCCGCCGTCAACGCCCTGACCGAGAAGCTGCCGACCCCGCTGCCCTACGGCAACATTGTTCTGTCCGACCGTGCCGTCCTCGAAGGCAGGACCGGCCAGGCCATGACGGCCGCCTTTGTCGGGGGGCTGTCCGCAGACCTGGCCCTGATCCTGCCGGACACCTCGTTCCTGGCCGAGGCCGCCGGGGCCGATTCTGCCCTGGTGTCCGCCGCCGATGTGCTCCGCCCCTCCCTGGAAGCCGCCGCCGCGGTGCTGGGCGCCGGCGTACTGGGGGAGACCCGGATCGGCGATGCGGCAGCCATGTTCGCAGACAAGGACGCCGTCGTCTTCCAGCTGATGTCCGCAGGAAACGCGGCAGGCTGGTTCGCGGTCCGCATCCGTGACCGTCGCACCGTCAACGCCGGGCCCGGGTTCCGCGCTCCGGTCCCGGCCGAAAAGCTCAGCCGCATCCATAACGTCGAAATGGCCCTCACTGTCGCCATCGGCCACACCCGCATGTCCGTGCGGGACGTGCTGGATCTGGAACCGGGCGGCGTCATCGAGCTGGACCGCTCCGCTGGGGCCCCTGCCGATGTCATGCTCAACGGCCGCCTCATCGCCCATGGCGAGATCGTCGTCGTCGACCAGGACTACGCAGTCAAGATCACCCGCATCCTCGACGTCGCCGAAGGCGTCGGCTAAATGGACACCCTCATGCTCGCTGTGAGGGTGATGCTCTCGCTCGGCGCCGTGGTGGCCCTGTTGTGGCTCATCCAGCGCCGCGCCACCGGCGTCAAGCGCGGCACACTGCCCGGGGACGTGCTCACCGTCGTGTCCCGCCGCGGCCTGGGCCAGAAGTCCGCGGTCGTGGTCGTGGAAACCGACGGCAAACGCTTCCTGCTCGGCGTCACCGAACATTCCGTGAACGTACTGCACACCTCCGACGCCCCGGAGCCGGTCCCAGGGAGCGAAACGGACACGGATGCCGCCGGGCTCTTTGCCCGGAAACTCTCCGACGCCACCGCCGGCGTCGACGAGGCCAGTCCCGTGCGCCGGCGCCGCCAGCACCAGCCCCGGACCGCCCCGCTGGCCGGATCCATCCTGTCCGCGGACACCTGGAAGCAGGCAGCTGCGGCGGCGCGGAAGGGACTCTTCGGGTGACCGGCACCGTCCCGGTCGCGCGGGCGGGAAGAATGGTACTCCTGGTACTGCTGGCCCTCCTGGCCGCCGCCTCGCTTCTGCTGCTCGCCTCCCACCCCGCTTCCGCCACCAACTTCGACCCGGCCGCCCCCACCGCCCCGGTGGAACCGGCCGACCCGGCCGACACCGCGCCCGGCGGACCGTCGGTCTCCATCAACGGCGCCGACGGCACGCCTTCCACGGCGATCGTCACCCTGATCGGCATCACGCTGCTCTCGGTGGCCCCGGCGCTGCTGCTGATGATGACCTCGTTCACGAAAATCTTCGTGGTCCTGGCCATGACCCGCAACGCCCTCGCCCTGCCGAACATCCCGCCGAACCAGGTCCTCGCCGGCCTGGCCCTGTTCCTGACGTTCTTCATCATGGCGCCGGTCCTGACCGACGTGAACACCCTGGCCGTCCAGCCGTACCTGAACGGCGCGCTGGACTTCAACGGTGCCCTGGAAGCCGGCTCCAAGCCCCTTCAGAACTTCATGGGCGCCCACACCCGGCAGGAAGACATCGCCCTGATGACCCGCGCCGCCGGCAGGGACAACCCCGCGGACATGGCCGCGGTGCCGCTGACAACCTTGATTCCCGCGTTCATGATCTCCGAGCTGCGGGCCGCCTTCATCATCGGCTTCGTCATCTTTATCCCCTTCCTGATCATCGACATCGTGGTCTCCGCGGCGCTGATGTCGATGGGCATGATGATGCTCCCGCCCGTGATGGTGTCCCTGCCGTTCAAAATCTTGCTCTTCATCCTCGTCGACGGCTGGGGCCTTGTGATCACCTCCCTCATCAAGAGCTACCAGGGCGGCTGAGCATGAACACCAATGCCCTGATGGACATCGGCCTGCTGGCCATGATCACCGCGGCCAAGCTCTCGGCCCCGGTCCTCATCACCGCCCTGGTCGTCGGCTTCGCGATCTCCCTGTTCCAGTCGATCACCCAGATCCAGGAGGTGACCCTTTCGTTCGTTCCCAAAGCGATCGCGGTCGCCCTCGTGCTGCTCATTTCCGGACACTGGATGATCTCCGAGATGGTCAGCTTCACGAACGCCCTGTTCGAGAAAATCCCCGGCCTTCTGAGCGGCGTCTAGACATGAACATCCCCATTGATCAGGCCTGGCTGGAGGCGGTGATGCTCGCCGGTGTCCGCATTATCGCCTTCCTCGTGATCGCACCGCCGTTTGCGCACAACGCGATCCCGCTCCGGATCAAGGGGATGCTCGCCATAGGTATCGCCATTGCCGTCTCCCCGGTCGTCACCGCCGACTACACCTCCCCGGACACGGCAGGGTTCATTCTGGGCCTGGTCGCGGAGCTCGTCACCGGTGCAGCCCTGGGATTCCTGGTCTACATTGTCTTCTCCGCGGTGCAGTCTGCCGGCTCCCTCGTGGACCTGTTCGCCGGTTTCCAGATGGCGGCCGCCTTCGATCCCCAGGGCATGATCAACGGTGCCCAGTTCACCCGGCTGTTCCAGATGACCGCCATCGTGCTGCTGTTCGCCTCCGACGGGTACCAGCTCGTCATCGGCGGCCTGACCCGGACCTTCACGGTACTGCCGCTGGGCGGCACCCTGGACCTGAGCCGGCCGGTCCAGGCGATGATCACGGCGACGGCGGGCATGTTCCTGGCCGCGCTCCAGATCGCCGGGCCCCTCCTCGTTGTGCTGTTCCTGGCCGACGTCGGGCTGGGCCTGCTGACCCGAGTCGCACCGGCCCTGAACGCCTTCTCGCTCGGCTTTCCGCTCAAAATCTTCCTGACCCTGGCCCTCGGCGGCGTCGTGTTCGCCGTGCTCCCGCGCGTCGTTGCGGCGTTGGTCCAGCAGATCACCGGCATTCTGGCGGGGGTGCGCTGATGTCCGACTCCCAGGAGAAAACCGAAGAAGCCACCGAGAAGCGGATGAAGGATGTCCGCGCCAAAGGTGAGCTGGCCAAATCCCAGGACGTCACTGCCTGGATCGGCGTCGGCGCCGCAGCCGTCATGATCCCCGGCATGCTCAGCCACGCCTCCAACGCCGCGACCGCCCAGCTGTTTACCGTGACCTCCATCATTTCGGACCCGGACCCGGGCAAGGCGCTCCAGGCCCTCGGCGACGGAGCCGCCTCCGTCGCCGGAACCGTCGGTCCGATGCTGGCCGTCGTCTTCATCGCCGTGATCGCAGCGGCTGCCGCCCAGGGCGGGATCCAGTTCAAAAAGTTCAAGGGCCACTTCGAACAGTTCAACCTGCTCACCGGCATGAAGCGTACCTTCGGCACCCAGGCGCTTTGGCAGGGTGCGAAGTCGCTGCTCAAGACCGGCGTCGTCGGACTGGTCCTCTACGCGGTCATCCAGGGGCTCATGCCGGCGCTGACCGGCGCCGGGGCACTGCCCATCGCGGCCCTGCTGGCAGAAGCAGCTGGCGGCGTCTCGGCCCTCATCCAGTTCGCCGTCCTCGCGGGGCTGGTGCTGGCCGCTGCAGACGTGCTCGTGGTGATGAAGCGCAACCGGAAGAAGACCCGGATGACGAAGAAAGAGGTCACCGACGAGAACAAGAACGCTGAAGGGGATCCGCTGATTAGATCCCAGCGCCGCTCCCGCCAGCATGCGATGTCGAGAAACCGGATGATCGCCGCCATCGCCGACGCCGACGTGGTTCTGCTGAACCCGACCCACATCGCCGTTGCCCTGAAGTACGAACCCGGCAAATCCGCGCCCCGCGTGGTCGCCAAGGGCTCCGGAACGATCGCTGCGAGAATCCGTGAAGAAGCCGAAGCGAAGAACGTGCCCATGGTCCGGGACATTCCGCTGGCCCGCGCCCTCCACGCCGCGTGCGAGCTCGGCCAGGAGATCCCTGCCGAGCTGTACACCGCGGTGGCCAAGGTCCTCGCCTTCGTGATGCAACTGAACTCCCGCGGCAGTTTCCGCCGCGTGGAAAAACCCACCACCTCCTTCCTGTCACCCGAGGCGTCCCAGTGAACCTAAACTTTTCCAAGCTCGCCGTGCCCCTAGGCGTCGTCGGCATTCTCCTGCTGTTGATCGTGCCCATTCCGGCGCCGCTGCTGGACGTGCTCATCATCGTCAACATCCTGCTGGCCCTGGTGACGCTGCTGACGACCATGTTCGTGAAGAAGCCCCTGGATTTCTCCGTGTTCCCCTCGCTGCTGCTGATTGCGACCCTGTTCCGCCTCGGGCTCAACGTCGCCTCCACCCGGCTGGTGCTCGGACACGCGCACGCCGGCGCGGTCATCAACGCCTTCGGAAACATCGCCGTCAACGGCTCGCTGATCATCGGTGTGGTGATCTTCCTGATCCTGGTCGTGATCCAGTTCGTCGTCGTCACGAAGGGCGCCGAACGCGTCGCCGAGGTCGGGGCCAGGTTCACCCTGGACGCCATGCCCGGCAAGCAGATGGCCATCGACGCTGACCTGAATGCCGGGCTCATCACCGATGCCCAGGCCAAGGAGCGCCGCGCCGAGGTGTCCTCGGAGGCCGACTTCTATGGGGCCATGGACGGCGCCTCAAAGTTCGTCAAAGGCGACGCAATCGCCGGCATCATCATCATCATCATCAACTTTGTCGGCGGCATCGGCATCGGCATGTTGCAGCGCGGGATGCCGATCGCGGATGCCCTCTCGACCTACTCGATCCTGACCATCGGCGACGGACTGGTCACCCAGATCCCGGCCCTGCTGATGGCCGTGTCCACGGGCATGATCGTCACCCGCTCCAATGCCTCCTCCGACATGGGCTCCACCGCTTCCTCCCAGCTGACCCAGGCGCCGATGGCCCTGATGATCTCCGGCGTAGCCGCCATCGCGATGGCCCTGATCCCGGGCATGCCGCCGCTGCCGTTCATCATCATCGGCATTCTCCTGATCTTCGCCTCCCGCCGGATCAAAGCCTCCGATGAGAAGGCCGCCGCAGATGAAGCGGCGGTCGAAGCGGCGCCCGCGGTGCGGGACCCGGCCGAAGCGCTCATGGAGCAGATGCGCGTCCACGCCCTGGAAATCCAGCTCGCCCCCGACCTGGTCGACATCGTCTCCGACGCCGCCGATGACCTGCTGGGCCGAGTGAAGACCCTGCGGCACAAGATCGCCATGGACCTGGGCGTCGTGATCCCGCCGGTGCGCACGCGCGACAGCATGGACCTGCCCGCCGGCACCTACTCGATCCGCATCGCCGGGGTCGAAGCGGGGAAGGGGAGCGCCCCCGCGGGGAAGGTCCTGGCCTTGGGAGGGATGCTCGAGAACCTGCCGGGCACCCCGGTGATCGAACCGGTCTTCGGCCTGGAAGGCAAATGGATCCCCGCCGAGATGCGCCACAGCGCCGAGATCACCGGCGCCACCGTGATCGACCGCGTCTCGGTGCTCATCACCCACCTGTCCTCCATCGTCACGGACAACGCCGCCCGCCTGCTCACCCGCGAAGACGTCCGGGTGCTCACCGAAGGCGTCCGCGAGCAGAGCCCCTCCGCCGTGGAGGAGCTTGTCCCCGGCGTGCTCACCCTGGCCGAAGTCCAGCGGGTGCTGCAGGGGCTCCTGGCAGAGCAGGTCCCGATCAACGACCTGTCCCGCATTTACGAGGCCCTGACGCTGCGCGGCAGGACCTCCACGGACCCGGAGGGGCTGATCGAGGCCGCGCGCACCGCACTCGGACCGGCGCTGGCGGCACGGCACCTGCGCGAGGGCCGGCTGAACATCTTCATGATCGACCCCATCCTGGAGCAGTCGATGCTGGAGGGTCTGCGGCCGGGCGAGCTCGGCACCCAGATCGCCATGGACGCGAACCGGATTGAATCCGTCTTGTCCTCGCTGCGCGAGGTGGTGGCCGCGGCCGAACGCGAAGGCGTCAGCGCCGTCCTGGTGTGCGCCCCGGCGCTGCGCCCGGCCATCCGGAGGCTCGTGTCCGCACAGGCCGGCGGGCTGCCGGTGCTGTCCTACCAGGAAGCTACGGCCGCAAACGTCAAGATCGATACCGTAGGAGTAGTGCGTAGTGCCGACCAGATTACAAATTAAGGGCCCTACCCTCGAAGGCCTGGAAGCGCGGGTCCTGAACGAGTATCCGGCCGGAGCGAAGATCGTGGCGGCCGAGAAGGTCACCGAAGGCGGCATCGCCGGGTTCATGGCCAGGCACTACTTTGAAGCCGTCGTTGAGGTCCCCGATCCGGACATCATTACGGTCCCCAGGCCTGCCCGTGCGGCCGGCGGGCACCCGGTCCCGGCCCGTGCCGGCGTCGCCGCCCTGCTCCGGGACGCCGACGAAGCCGAAGACGCCCTGCGGGCCGGCAAACAGGTGCGCCCGGAACTCCCGCAGGTCTCCACCGGTTCGGGCGAGTTCGACGCCCTCCTGGACGGACTCACCGGCGCCACGCGGGGCGAACCGGAGAGCGAGGCACTGGATGTCCCGTCAGTGCTGGATGGTCCGGGCGACGCGGTCATGGTTGTAGGCTTGGGACCGGACGCCCTCACGGTGGCCCGGTCCATGGCGGGGGCTTCCAAGAACGCGCTCGTGGTGACGGCCGGATCTTTCCGCGCCAGCGAATATGAGCACTTGGTGAGCCGCAATGGGCTGACCTCCGCACGCGCCGCCGGCGTGATGGCCGGACAGACGGTTTTCGTCGCGTTCGGTCTCGGCGCCGACGGGACCGTACGCGCCCCGGCCCTGACCGAGATGAACGCCGACCAGATCTGGCTCGCCGTGGATGCCACCCGTAAACCCTCCGACACCCTCATCTGGGCGCGCCGGGCCGGCTGGGCGAACCCTCCCGACGCTCTCGCCGTGCTGAACAGCCAGAACACTTTGACCCCCCAGAGCGTGAACGAACTGGACCTGCCCGTAGGCTGGCTCGATGACCGCAAAGCTCCCCGTCCCGTCCTCTAGGACGCCCTACCGCAGAAAGAGAGGCCTGGCATGCTGGTTTTGACCCGCAAGTACGGCCAGAAGATCATGATCGGCGACGACATCGTGATCACGGTCCTGGAATCCCGCGGCGACTCGGTCCGAATCGGTATCGAAGCCCCGGAAGGCATCAGCATTAAACGCGCCGAAGTCTACGAGGCCGTCAGCGCCGAAAACCTCGCCGCGGTGGACACCGGAGCGGACACGGCGGAGAGCCTGCGGAAGGCCTTGGGCCTGCTGGGCGGCGTCCCGTCCAAGCGGGAACCCGAAGCCGTCCCCGACCCTGGATCCGCGGCCTCCCTGGGTGAGCGCCCCAGCGATTGATCCCGGCGCTGCTCTAAAGCGGCCGGCGTTGAAGCGCGGCCGGCCCGGTAACCTCAAGTTAGAGCGGTTGCCAGTTCAGGGACGGCGGGCAACTTAACGGTAAAGGTGCTGCCGCTTCCGGGCCTGCTGACACAGGAGATAGCACCGCCGTGGCGCTCCACGATGGATTTGGTGATGGACAGCCCGAGTCCCGCCCCGGGGATGGCCGCCCGCCGGGCAGCGCCGGCCCGGAAGAAACGCGAGAATATCCTCCTGGAATCATCGTCGCTAATGCCCATGCCCGTGTCCTCCACCTGCAGGTAGACCCAGTCGTCGGCGCCGTGGGCACGGACGGTCACGACCCCTCCGCCGGGGGAGTACTTGATCGCGTTGGACACCAAATTGTCCAGGACCTGGGCAATCCGAAGCGGATCTGCGTGCGCCCATAGCGGTGACTGGACGTCGGCAACGAGGGATATGTTTGCCTGGTCCGCCTGAACCCGGGCGGATCCGACGCTGTTTTCTATCAGCCCGGCAAGATCGCTTTGCCGTGGAGACAGACTCAGGACCGCGGATGCGGACACCAGGACATCCGATACCAGATCGAGCAGCCGTTCGGCGTTTCGTTGCGCTACCCCGAGGCGCTGGAGAGCAAGGGGAGGCATTCCCTGGGACTCCTCCAGGACCAGGTCCAGACTGCCCAGAATGGAGTTCAGGGGCGTACGGAATTCATGGGACACATTGGCTACAAGCTGTTCTCTTGCTGAGAGAGCCTCGACCAGGCCGGTTACATCGTTGTAGACAATGACCGCCCCGCGAAATTCGCCGGCGTCGTCGGTCATGGGGCGAGCTGATGTGGAAATCGCCCGTTGCTCGGCTCCTTCGCCAAACCAGACGAGATAATCTCCATAGCTTTCGCCCTCGACCGCCCGGTGAATAGGGCGTTTTTCCAGGGGGAGCGGCGTCTGTCTGTCCTGGCTGAAGAGGGGTTGCTGCGCTTCTTCCGACTCCGAGGACAGGCATCCGGCTGCAGCAGCCTGCTGGAAGAGCATCTGCCGGTTATTCGTCAGCAGGCGTTGGCCGCCGGAGTCTACAGCGATGATTCCGACGTCGGTGGTGTCCAGAATCGTCTGGAGCAGCCGTTCGCGGTCCCTGCTTTCGCGAAGTAGTTCACGCAGTTCTGCGTCTTTCTTTTCCAGCCGCCGCTGCTGCAACCGTACATTTACGCTGGCGAAACGTATGGAAAATGAGACGGCCAGCATCGTCAGGGGCAGCAGCAGGACAGAGGTAACGTCCGAGGCGGTGGCCTCTGGCAGCGTCCCCAGCAAGGTGGGCAGGGTGATGAGCAAGGGCCCGACAAAACTCAGAATGAGGCTCGTTCGGGCAGCCATGCCGGAAGCGGACAGCCAAATGACCGGAAATATCGCCAGCACGGCCAGCCCGGGGAGAGTCTGCCCGGCGCCGTTGCGTGAGAGCCAGATCGCAAGCAGGTCCAGAGCCGGTATCACCAAGCAGGCGCTCGGCCGTAGTCGTTCCCACGGAACGAGAAAACAACTCAGGAACAGGACCGCGTGCAGTACAAGTCCGGCAACGAATCCTGGGCTGTCCAGCAGGCCTGGCCAGAAGGAAGGGGCAGCAAGAACCAGCGCGGCAACGACCAGCGTCAGTGGCAGCTGACAAAGTGCCACCTGTGCGCGCGGTCCGAGCCGTTCGAAATAGCGGTTTGCCTTGCGCGCCAGCAAGCGGTCACTCACGGAAGGTGCTTCCATCCACATCCTCCGCGGTTTCGTTCGGGCCCGCCTGTTGCAGCAAAATCCCCAAGCCTGCAGTGCCTCCCCTGTCCTGAATCGGAAGTTTACACGTGTGTCATGATAGTTGACGGGCGTGTGTTTCCAGGCCAAGGAGGTCCGGCCAGAGGTCCTCTGCCCTGTAATCTGGAGACCTTGGAAGTAGTCCGCTTGCGCTGGGCAAAGCGGAGAACACAGCCGTAGGGGTGATCATGAGCGACCCGGGGGTGGCTGTTGTAATAGAAGACGACGCCGACCTGCGCAACCTATTGGTGGCAGTGATGCGTCAGTCGGGTTTCGAGGTCCACTCGGCCGCTGGAGGGCGCGAGGGAGTCGACGTCGTCCGGCACCACAAGGCGGACGTTGTCACCTTGGACGTCGGTCTGCCCGACATTGACGGGTTCGAAGTCCTGCGGCAGATCCGCCATTTCAGCGACGCCTACATTCTCATGCTCACGGGCCGGGATGAAGAACCGGATCTGCTGACCGCCCTTCACTCCGGAGCCGACGACTACATCACGAAGCCGTTCCGGCCCCGCGAGCTGCGGGCGCGGGTCGCGGCCATGATGCGCCGGCCACGCGACCGGTCGGCCGAGAACAGCACGCCGGGAGCGGACCCGGAGACCTCGCAGTCCCCGGCGCCGCGGGACGAGCACGTTCTCCGGCATGACGGCTTGACCCTCAACCGCAAGACGCGGGCGGTTGTCCTGCGAGGAACCGATCTGGCCCTGACGCGAAGCGAGTTCGATCTCCTGCATGAGCTGCTGCGCGTGGCGGGGGCGGTCTGCTCGAAAGCTGATCTGGTCCGCGTGGTCAGGGGCGAGTACTACCGCGAGGACACCTACATCAGTGAATCCGATGAACGGGCCGTGGAGGTCCACATCGGCAATCTCCGCCGCAAGCTGCAGGAAGACCCGCGGTCTCCCCGCTGGCTGCAGACGGTCCGCGGCGTAGGATACCGACTCGTCCTGGACGTCCGAGAAGGCTCGGAAGAGCCCGCCTGATCCGTTTCACCGGAGCGCTCCGGTGACGGGCTAGCTGGCTTTCAGTATGTAACCGAACTGCAGTTCCCTTGCCGTGGCACCACCATGGGAGGCAACTGTGCCCAGCAGGGCCTGTGCTGCGTCCAGGCCTCCTCGCCGGATAAACACTTCCAGTTTCTCCGCGAGTCGCCTCAGCCGGGCGCCCCCAACCATTGCGGAAGCTATCTTCAGGCTGATCACCGCATCCAGTGCGGCGGCGCGGTCCTGACGCTCCAGCGCGGCAACCAGATGGTTCTGCCGCTGATCCACCATGTTGACGAAGTCCTGGGCGAAACTCCGGGCAACGTCCGGGCCGCCCACCTGCTCTTCCAGGTCCTCGAGAACTGCCAGATCGACCAGGGGCAGCTCGCGGCCGTCACGGCACAGGTGCAAGACCGTCGCTCCGCTGGAGGACGCCTCTACGTGGTCACCGTCCCGCCTGCTGCCGCCGGGGCCGGAGTCTGAAATCGACATGCGTCAACGCTATGTCCTGAATTCGTCGAAAAGCCCGACTTCGGCAGATCTTGCGGAAAACTTGTGGCTTCCTTGATATGCGGCCATTCCCCCGGCAGGGGGTGAAGCCAACAGCTTCCGGGCGTACTGTAGATCCATGAGCTGCAATGTTGGAGCGCGATAGCTGTGGCCCGGAAATGGCTGCGCTGGTTGCCCGCCGTGACCGTTCCTGCTGTCATCGCCGGCGGCGTGCTGGCGGGGTCCCTTCCCGCGAGCGCAGTGGATCCCCTGCCGGCCAAGACGCCGGAGCAGGTGCTGCAGTTGATCGCCCAGCACCGCGAGGCTGCCCTCTCCGGAACCCTGGAGCAGAGCTCGGAGCTGGGCCTGCCGGAACTTCCCCAGGCCGGGCCAGGCGCCGGCTCGTCCGAGACGGCCTGGCTGGAACTGCTCACGGGGCCGCACACGGCCCGCGTCTACCTCGACGGAACAGACAAACGCGTCCAGGTGATGGACCGTTTCGCTGAGCGGAACGCCATTCGGCACGGCAACGAGTTGTGGTTCTACAACTCCAAGGACAACACCGCCGCCCACGTCCAACTTCCCGCCGGTGCCGCCGACCGCCACGCCGCCACCGAGGGCACCGTGCCCACACCCGAAGAGCTCGCCGGCAAGCTGCTGGCCAAGCTCGACCCCGGCACGGACGTGTCCGTGGGGCCGGACATCGAAGTGGCCGGCCGGACCGCCTACCAGCTGCTGCTCACGCCTCAGTCGGCGGCCACCCTGCTGGCTTCCGTCGCGGTCTACGTCGACGGCCAGAGCGGACTCCCGCTGGGCGTCGAGCTGAAGTCCCGCGGACAGTCCGATCCCGCCTTCCGGACCGTCTTCACGAGTTTGAAACTTGAGGCCCCCGACGCCTCGGTCTTCGCGTTCACTCCGCCGCCAGGCGCCGCCGTCAAGGAGATTCCGGCGCCGACGCACCAGGCCGAGGGCGCCACCCCGCCGTCCGGAAAGGAGTCGAAGGACGCCCGCCGGTCCACCGTCACCGGCTCCGGCTGGGAAGCGGTCGTAGAACTCCCGGCAGGAACGGGCGAGTCGATGTCCGGGGCGGCTGCGCTGCTCCAGCAGGCTGCCGTTCCCGTCCCCGGCGGGCGGTTACTGTCCACCGCGCTGGTGAATGTGCTGATCCTCGACGACGGGCGAGTGTTCGCCGGCTCCGTGCCCTTGGAGCGGCTCCAGGCCGCGGCCGTTCCCCGGTGACCGCGGAGTGACCGCCGTCGCACCGGCTGCCGAACTGAGCATCGAGACTGCGGGCCTTAGTAAACGGTTCGGCCATCAGCTGGCTGTCGACGGCGTCGATCTGGCCGTGCCGAAGGGTTCGGTCTTCGGCTTTCTGGGCCCCAACGGCTCGGGCAAGACCACCACCATCCGGCTCTTGCTGGGCCTGGCCGCGGCCACCGGCGGCTCCATGCGCGTCCTGGGCGAGGAGATGCCCCGGCGGCTGCATGAGGTGCTGCCCAGGGTGGGTGCCCTCGTCGAAGGGCCGGCGTTCTACCCGTTCCTGTCCGGCGCGGCCAACCTGCACCGCTTTGACGCGGCGGACCCGTACGTCTCCGCCGCCACGCGGCGGGCCCGGGTCCAGTCGGCGCTCCGGCGGGTGGGCCTGACGCACGCCGCGGACAAGAAGGTGCGGGCGTACTCCCTGGGCATGAAGCAGCGCCTGGGAATTGCCAATGCCCTGCTGGCCCCCCGTGAACTCCTGGTCCTGGACGAGCCCACCAACGGCCTGGACCCCCAGGGCACCCGGGAGGTGCGGAGCCTGGTGCGCTCGCTCGCGGCCGACGGCGCGACCGTGTTCGTGTCCAGCCACCTGCTGGCCGAGGTGGAGCAGATCTGCACACACGCGGCCATCATGAGCGCCGGCAAGCTGGTGGCCCAAGGGACGCTCACGGAGTTGCGCCAGTCGGGCCAGGCCCGGATCCGGGTGCTGACGCCCGATCCCGGCGCGGCGACGCAGGTCCTGGCCGGTTTCGGCCTAAACGCCACCCGTTCGCCCGCCGGCAGCCCTGACGGCGGCACTGCGGCGGGTGCAGGCGAGGTGCTCTACGCGCCGCTGCCGGCCGTGGCGTTCGACGGTCAGGTGTCGTCCGACGGCGCCGGGCCGTCCGGGGTGGCGCCGGAAGCGGTGGTGGCGGCCCTCGTGGCCGCCGGTGTCCGGGTCCGCGGCTTCGCGACTGAGCAGCTTAGCCTGGAGGAGCGCTTTGTGGCGCTGACGGGGGAAGGCTTCGACGTTGTCCAGTGATACTGCCAGGCCGAGTGGCAGGCCCCTTCAACCGTCCCGCCGGGCGCCCGGTGAGGCTTCGGCCGTGCCTCCAGCCCGGCCCCGGACCTGGGGCGGCGGACTGCTGGCATCGGAGCTGGGGGTGCTGTTCCGCCGCCGCAGGACGTGGGCGATGCTCTGCGCGCTGGCGGCCATCCCGGTCCTGATCGCCGTCGCCGTAAGGGTGTCGTCCGCCGTGCCGCCGGGCCGGGGGCCGGCGTTCCTGGACCGGATCACCCAGAACGGGCTGTTCGTCGGCGTCACGGCCATGCTGGTGTCCGTTCCGTTGTTCCTGCCGCTGACGGTGGGGGTGGTGGCAGGGGACACCGTCGCCGGCGAGGCCGGGATGGGCACCCTGCGCTACCTGCTCGTGGCCCCGGCGGGCCGGATCCGGCTGCTGCTGGTGAAGTACGCCGGCGCGGCGGTGTTCGTGGTGGTGGCCCCGCTGGTGGTGGCGCTGGTCGGGGCCGGCATCGGTGCGGCACTCTTCCCGGTGGGCCCGGTAACCCTGCTCTCCGGGGACCGGATCGGGGCGGGCGAAGCCATGGGGCGGCTGCTGCTGATCGCCGGCTACCTTACGGTCTCGCTGCTGGGGCTGTCGGCGATCGGTCTTTTCATCTCCACGCTCACGGACGTGCCGGTGGGCGCGATGGCGGCCACCGTGGTGCTCTCGGTCGTCTCGCAGGTCCTGGATTCCTTGCCGCAACTTCAGTGGCTGCATCCCTGGCTGTTCAGCCACTACTGGCTGGACTTCGGGGACCTGCTCCGGCAACCGGTGGCCTGGGACTCCTTCGCCAGCAACGCCCTGCTGCAGGGCGGCTACCTGGCCGTCTTCGGCGCGCTCGCCTACGGCAGGTTCATCACCAAGGACGTGCTCTCCTAGCCGGCTCCCGGCGGGGCCGCCTCGGTACCGCTCAGGCGTGCTGGTGGGCCTCGTGCGCCGAATGGCTGGCGGGCTCCAGCTGGAAGGTGCAGTGTCCGGTGTCGAAGTGCGAGCCCAGGCAGCTGGTGAGCTTGTCCAGCACGCGGTCCGCCCCGCGGGCGCCCAGCGCCGCGTCCTCCACCACCACGTGGGCGGAGAAGACCGGCACTCCCGAGGTGATGGTCCAGATGTGGATGTCGTGGACCGACACCACACCTTCCACGGCGAGGATGTGGGCGCGGATCATCTGCACGTCCACGCCCTTGGGGGTGGCCTCGAGGAGCACATCCACCACATCGCGCAGCAGATGCCAGGCCCGGGGCAGGATCAGGAGCGCAATGGCGAGCGAGGCGACGGTGTCCGCCACGTAGAGCCCCGTGACCAGAATGAAGACCGCGGCGGCGATGACGGCCAAGGATCCCAGCAGGTCGCCCAGGACCTCCAGGTAGGCCCCCCGCACGTTGAGGCTTTCCTTCTGGGCGGTGCGAAGGATGAGCAGGGACACCAAGTTGGCCAGGGCGCCAAGGACGGCGGCGGCCAGCATCACGTCGGTCTGCACCTCGGGGGCCGAAGCGAGCCGCCGGATGGCCTCCGTGAAGATGACCACCGAGATCACGATCAGGACCAGGGCGTTGGCCAACGCCGCAAGGACTTCGGCCCGCTGGTAGCCGTAGGTCCGCTGGTCGCTCGCGGGCCGGGCGGCGATCCAGGAGGCCAGCAGGGCGATGAACACGCCGGCGGCATCGGAGAGCATATGTCCGGCGTCGGCGAGCAGCGCCAGCGAGCCGG
This sequence comes from Arthrobacter sp., assembly GCA_025464875.1. Classification (GTDB taxonomy): domain Bacteria; phylum Actinomycetota; class Actinomycetes; order Actinomycetales; family Micrococcaceae; genus Arthrobacter. The sequence continues at coordinate 15,112 of JAODMV010000134.1, forward strand.
ACACCAGGGCGCCGACAATCTGGACCAGCACCACGGCGAGGGTGATGACCAGGACCGCGATCAGGCGCTTCCGGTGCTTGCCCGTGCCGGTGAGGCCGTGCGCGTGGCTGTGCTCGTGTCCCATGCCTACAAGGCTAGCCCCAGCCCAGCTCGTGCAGGCGCTCGTCGCTGATGCCGAAGTGGTGCGCGATCTCGTGGACCACCGTCACCGTGACTTCCTCGATCACGTCCTGGCGGGAGGCGCAGATCTCCAGGATGGGCTGGCGGAAGATGGTGATGCGGTCCGGTAGGGATCCGGCGTCCCACCAGGAATCGCGCTCGGTCAGGGGCACACCCTCGTAGAGGCCAAGGAGCACGGTGTCCGGGTCTTCCCCGGGCTCCGGCGTGTAGTCATCTTCGATGAAGACGGCCACATTGTTCATCGTCTTCGCCAGTTCGGCCGGGATCCGGTCGAGGGCATCGCTCACCGCGGCCTCGAAGTCGGACTCCGACATCGGAAACGGGCCCTGATCTCCGCGGACGGCGTCCGGGCTGCCGTGCTGCTGGCCGGGGTCGTCGTCGCCGTCGGGAACGATCGGCAGGCCTGGCGGCAGGAAAGCGGTCATACCAAAACCCTAGCGGGATCTGCGCCTGGTCAACGCCACGCCCGCGAGGCAGATGACGCCGCCGAGAAGCCCCCCGGCGCTAGGAATCTCGCCCAGCACGAGCCAGGAGATCAGGATGGTGGTGCCGGGCACCAGGTAGGTGGTGGCGGCGAGCCGTCCGGCGTCGATCAGCGAGAGCGCATACGCCCACGTGGTGAAGGCGATGGCGGTGGGGAAGATGCCGAGGTAGACGAGCCCGAGCGTCGCCGGCAGGGGTGCGGCCTGCAGCTCGGTGAGGAGCTGGCCGCTGAACGGCAGGCAGCAGACGACGCCGACCATGATGCCGAACCAGGTGGCCTGGGCGGCGGGGAACTTCCGGAGCACGGGTTTCTGCACGATCACGCTGACCGCGGCGAGGGCCGCCGCGAGCAGGCAGAGCAGCACGCCGGCGACATCCGCCGTCGAGTGCTGCCCGGAGCCCAGGGCGATCACCGCGACCCCGCTAAACGCCACCAGGCTGCCGATGATCAGCCAGCGCGGGAAGCCCTCCTTCAGGATGATCCCGGCCATGATGGCGACGAGGATGGGGTTGACGTTGATCAGCAGGGCGGCAGTGCCGGCGTCCAGGACGTGCTCTGCGGCGTTCAGGGCGACATTGTAGCCGGCGAACCACATCACGCCGTAGGCGACGATGGGCCACCACTCACGGCCCCTGGGCAGGATCCTGTCCTTCCGCAGCTGGGGCAGCACCACCAGGCCCAGGGCGACGGCGGCGATCGCCAGCCGGCCGAGGGTCAGCGGCCCGGGGGAGAAGCTGGGGCCGACCGCCCGGATGCCCACGAAGGCGGAGGCCCAGAGCACCACGGTGACGACGACGGCGGCGATGCCGAGCTTGCTGATCCGGCCCGGCTGCCGGGGGAGCTCGTGCCGGGCGGCGCTGGCGGAACCGGGCGGCATGCCGTGGCCGTTCTCGGGCTGCGGGGGGCCTGTTTCGGCGGTTGTTGCCATGGTGCCAATCTAGTCCGCCCGGCGCGGGGGCGGCTGGCGGAAATCGGCCGCGTCTAGTCGGGATCCTGCCAAGTTGTTGCGGGGGCCGTTACGGCCCCTTGCCCAGCCAGTCCAGGAGTCGCTCCAGCGGCCAGGTGGTCACTATCCGCTCGGCGGGGACGCCGTTCAACGCGGCACGCTCGGCCCCGTACTGGAGGAAGTCGAGCTGGCCCGGCGCGTGCGCGTCGCTGTCGATGCTGAACAGGCAGCCGGCGTCGAGGGCTAGCCGAAGAAGATCGTCCGGCGGATCCTGGCGCTCCGGACGGGAGTTGATCTCGACGGCGACGCTGTTTTCCGCGCACGCCGCGAAAACCCGCGCGGCGTCGAATTCCGAGGGTGGGCGGGTGCCGCGTGATCCCTGCAGGAGGCGGCCGGTGCAGTGGCCGAGCACATTGGTATGCGGGTCGCTGATGCCCTTGAGCATCCGCCGGGTCATGGTGCGGCTGTCGGAGCGAAGCTTCGAGTGCACGCTCGCGACCACCACGTCCAGGCGGTCCAGCATTTCCGGTGACTGGTCCAACGCGCCGTTCTCGAGGATATCCACCTCGATGCCGGCCAGAAGGCGGAAACCCCCGTCGTGGTGGTTGATCTGCTCTATTTCCTCAAGCTGTGCGCGGAGGCGTTCGGCGCTCAGCCCGTTGGCGATTTTGAGGCTGGGCGAGTGATCGGTCTGGGCCAGGTACTCGCGTCCCAACATGCGGGCGGAGTCCGCCATGAGCTCGATCGGGGATCCTCCGTCGGACCAGTCACTGTGGCTGTGCAGGTCACCGCGGAGGGCCGCGGCGAGCTCTGCCCCGCCCGGGGCGAGGGGCTTTGCGCCGCGGAGCCGCAACTTCTCCAGATACTCCGGAGCCTCGCCGCTGACAGCCTGCCGGATGACCTCAAAGGTCCTGTCCCCGATCCCCTTCATGTTCTTGAGCCGCCCGTCCCGGGCCCGCTCGGCCAGCTCCCCGGGGCTCAGGCCGCCGATGCTGCCTGCCGCTTTGCGGAAGGCCTGCACCTTGAAGGTGGGGGCGAGCTCACGTTCGAGCCAGAAAGCAATCTCATTGAGCGCGTCGACGGCATCCATCTGCCCATCTTGCACCCCCTGAAGCGGCGCCGCACCCGGCCCCAGGCCCCCGGGCTGCGGGGCACGGGACCTGATTTGGGATAATCCGGTGTTGGCCCTTATAGTTTTATAGTCCAGTTCGGAGGAACCCGAAAGGACAAAAACGAAAGGCTTCGGCCCTTAATTTTTGCCCTGGTTCAACCGGATGGCGTCCTGGCCCCCATCGTCTAGCGGCCTAGGACACCGCCCTTTCACGGCGGCGGCACGGGTTCGAATCCCGTTGGGGGTACGCAAGGAACTGGTCAAAGCGGATGTAAAAGTCTGGTAGGCTGAAGGCCTTGAAAAATTGCGGTAGCGATACCGCAAGCAAGCAAGAAACAAGCAAGGCCCTGTAGCGCAGTTGGTTAGCGCGCCGCCCTGTCACGGCGGAGGTCGCGGGTTCAAGTCCCGTCAGGGTCGCTCTGATTGCCAGAAGAAATTCCGGCTCTCATGGTGACATGTCACCTAGGCTCTGTAGCTCAGTTGGTAGAGCGTTCGACTGAAAATCGAAAGGTCACCGGATCGACGCCGGTCGGAGCCACCACTGGGAAGCATCAGTTCTTTGAGAACTGGTGCTTTTCTTCTTTAACCCGTTTCTGCGCTCACCCCGCGGCCATCCTGACGGAGACAGGTACTAGGGTGGTCTCATAACGAAGGGGGAGTGCCTGATGGAATACCAGAATCCTCAACCCGCCGCGGTTCCCGGGGCGGAGCTGCCCGCCGTCGCGCCAGTGGGAACCGGCCGCACCGTCATTTCCGAAGTCGCCGTCGCCAAGGTCGCGGGCATCGCCGCCCGTTCCGTGCCGGGGGTCTACTCGCTCGGATCCGGGCCGTCGCGGGCGCTGGGCGCCATCCGTGACGCCGTCGGCGGCTCCGACCACGCCGCCGGGGTCCGGGTGGAAGTCGGCGAAACGCAGGTGGCCGTGGATATCGACCTCGTGGCGCTCTACGGCACACCCCTGCACCCCCTGGCGGACCAGATCCGTGCCGCGGTGTATGCGGCCGTCGAGGAGCTCGTCGGCCTCCAGGTCATCGAGGTCAACATCGAGATCAACGACGTCTACGTGCCCGGCCCGGCCAAGCCCGCCGTGTCCGGTGAGACCCGGCCCGCGAGGGAGGCAATCCAATGAACCTGACCGTCGTGGGGATCGCCGTTGGCGCCTTCGTGGCCTTCATGTCCTTCCAGTTTGGCGCCTGGGGGTTCTTCGGCTCGCTGCTCTTCATGGCTATCGGGGCCCTGCTTGGCCGAGCCGCGGAAGGGAAACTGGACCTGCGCAGCGTGCTCGATGCCGTCACGGGCCGGCGTTCCTCCTCATGAGCGGCACGGCTGGGGCGGCGGCCCACCGCGCCGCGATGGCTGGCCACAACCGGATCAGCACCCAGGCCCTGAGCAGCGTGGCGCGGGCTGCTGCGGGGGAGGCCTTGGGCGTCCCGCCGCAGGACGTGCGTGCCGAATGGTCGGACGACGACGGCCTGCTCGCCTTGTCCCTCGTCGCTCCCATCGCCGTCCCCTCGCTGACCGCCGTCCTCCGCGAGCCGCAGCGGGTCGCCGGATTCGGGGGCTCCATCTGGGACAGGGCCGTGGCCGCCAAGGCGCACATCCTGCGCCGGGTGACCGAACTGAGCGGCGCGCAGCTGAGCCGGGTGGACATCCGGATCAGCGGCGCCGCGGTGCGGGACGGAGGGCGGGCGCGGTGAGCCACGATACCGCCAGCGGACATGCCGGCCACGACTCCCGGTCCTACGGGGCCGGAGCAGCCGGTTCAGGCGCAAGTGCGGCCGGGACAGCCGAGGCTTCCGGCAACGCGCCCTTCGGCGCCGGAGCGGCCGGCATGGAACGGATCCTGCACCGCGAGACCCACTCGTCGAGGGCCGTTGCCTCCGCCATCGCAGCCGTCTTGGTGATCGTGCTGTGCGTCTTTGCCCTTCTTGAAACTGCCGTCCGGGCGATCGGCCAGCCGCCGTGGCTGGTGGACCCGGAGTTAGCCGCGGAGAACATCGTCGCGCTCCCGGACGGTGTCCCGCCGCTGCTGCTCGGTGTCCTCGGCGCGGTCGTGGCCATGGCCGGGCTGTTCTTTCTCCTCAGTGCCGTCCTGCCAGGGCACAGGGCGCGCCGCCTGCTGCGGGACCGCCGCGCCGCCGTCGTCGTGGATGATGAGGTGATCGCCGCGGCCCTCGCGCGCCGGGCGCGGCTGGCTGCCAACGTGACCCAACAGCAGGTGATGGTGACCGTGTCCAGGCGCGAGGTGCTCGTCAATGTCCGGCCGACTTCCGGCGTCCCGCTCAGCGCGGATGCCGTGCTCGCGGCCGTGCGCGAGGAGCTCGACGCCATGGCTCCGTCCCCCATGCCGGAAGTCCGGATCAACGTGGCCTCGGCCGGGGTGATCGGCGCATGAACAGCACTCCCAGAATCCTCAACCGCATCCTGACCGGCCTCCTCGGAATCCTTCTTCTCGCCCTCGGCGTCCTGCTGGTTCTGCTGGCGGGCGTGCCGGCCGCCGGTGTCTGGTGGCAGGACTGGGCCGGCGGCGTCTGGAGCCGCTGGAGCGGGCTGTTGGACCGCACGCGCTTCCCTGGGCGCCAGGAGAGCTGGCTGTGGCTTGCGGCGGCCGTGCTGCTGCTGGTGGTCATCGGCGCGATGGTTGCCTGGCTCGCCCAGCAGGGAAAGGGCCGGGCCGGCCTGCTCGTTGCCGAAGAGGACCCGGGCGAGGTGCCCGGAAGCGTGCGGATCGGCGGCGGCGTGGCGGAACAGGCGCTCCGGGCGGCTCTTGCGGGCCGGCCCGACCTGGCCGGAGCCACGGTAGCCACGTATGAGATCCGGGGCGAGCCGGCCCTGAAGGTTCGGGTGCAGCCACGTTCCGGCGTCGCGTCCCATCTGCTCGCCGCCGAGGTGTCCGCCCTGGTGGAAGCGCTCGACGCCGTGGTCGGCAAGCGCACGCCGGTACTCATCCACATCAGCTCCGGCGCGCGGTCGCGGTTCGGCCGGGCCGAACGCGTCCGCTGACGCCTGCGGGCCCCATTTCACCGGTCATCCGGCGGCCGAAAAGAAGCGAACGCGCCGTAGGGCGAAGGTGTCCTTTCCATAAAGGTTGATGTAAACGCTTGCAGTTCTCGCCGGGACCTCACTAGTGTGATCCGCACCAGACCAGCTGCAAGCGCCGAAGCGACGCCGACCTGTATCCACTCAATGAGGAGTTTTGCGCATGAAGAACCGCAACTATTTGCTTCCGGCCGCCGCGGTCGGGGTTTTGGCCCTATCCTTGACAGCCTGCAGCGGATCCACCGGCGGCACCGGCAGCACCGGCGCCGCCGCGGGCGGAGACTGTTCGGCATATGCCAGTTACGGCAAGCACGAGGGCAAGACCGTTTCTGTCTACTCGACCATCGTCGACATCGAAGCCACCAATCTGGAAGCCGCGTGGGAGCCGTTCGAACAGTGCACCGGCATCACCGTGAAGTACGAGGGCAGCAAGGAATTTGAGACCCAGATCGGGGTGCGCGCCCAGGCCGGCACCGCGCCGGACGTGGCCATCTTCCCGCAGCCCGGACTGATGGCCGATCAGGCCAAGGCCGGCAACCTGAAGGAAGCCCCGAAGGCCGTGGCCGACCTCGTAGACAAGAACTGGTCCGCGGACTGGAAAAAATACGGCACGGTAGACGGCAAGTTCTACACGGCTCCCATGCTGGCCAACGTCAAGGGCTACGTCTGGTACGCGCCGAAGACCTTCCAGGAGAAAGGCTGGGAAGTCCCCAAGACGTGGGACGCGATGCTCACTCTCAGCCGGACGATCGCGGATGACCAGACGATGAAGCCCTGGTGCGCGGGGTTCGAGTCGGGCGAGGCTACCGGCTGGCCGGGAACGGACTGGATCGAGGATGTGGTCCTCCGTGCCGAGGGTCCGGAGGTCTACGACCAGTGGGTCAGCCACCAGATTCCCTTCAACGATCCCAAGATCGTTGAAGCCATCAACACGACCGGTGAAATCCTGCTCAATCAGGACTTCGTCAACGGCGGCTTCGGCGATGTCCGGTCCATCCTGACCACCGGGTTTGCCCAGGCGGGCCAGCCGGTGCTGGACGGGCAGTGCGCGATGCACCACCAGGCCAACTTCCAGGCCGCCAACTGGCCGGAAGGGACCGTCGTGGCCCCGGACGGTGATGTCTGGGCCTTCATGACCCCGCCGATCGATGCCAGCCGGGGAGAGTCCATCACCGGCGGCGGCGAAATGATCGGCGCCTACAAGGACACCCCCGAGGTCCAGGCGTACCTGACCTACATGGCCAGTGCCGACTTTGCCAACAACCGCGTCAAGTTGGGCGGCGTGATCAGCGCGAACAAGGGGCTCGATCCGAACAACGCCCAGTCCGAACTGGACAAGCAATCGATCAAGCTCCTCCAGAACCCGGCGACGGTATTCCGCTTCGATGGCTCCGACCTGATGCCCGGGGCAGTCGGCTCGAACTCCTTCTGGAAGGGGATCGTCACCTGGATCAACGGCACCCCCGCTCAGCAGGTCGCCGACAGCATCGAATCCAGCTGGCCCAAGAGCTGACCTCAAATGCGCCGTCTTCCTGCGTAGTACCTTCTGCGCAGGAAGACAGCGCGTTTCCCGAACTCACTGATCCGCGCACACCCTGGAGGTTGGGCTATGGAATTTATCGGAGGGAAACTTCTTCAAGTAGTGATCGCCCTGGCGGCCTTCGCCGCCATCATTGGCCTCATCATGCTGCTGGTGGACAAGGCGCCAAAATCGGCCAGGGACAAAGCGACGGTCATCGGCTTTCTGGCGCCGGCGGCGATCCTGATGCTGGTAGGCCTGGTGTATCCGGCCCTTCAAACGTCGTTCATCGCTTTCACCGACGCGAAGGGCCAGCCGAACGGCGTCGAAAACTTCGTCTGGATGTTCACTCAGCCGGAAGCGCTGGTCACGCTCCGGAACACCGTCGTCTGGACCGTCCTGGTCCCATTGCTGTCGACGGTCTTCGGCCTGGCCTACGCCGTGTTTATCGACAAGGCGCGCGGCGAAAAGATCCTCAAGGCGCTGGTGTTCATGCCAATGGCCATCTCCTTTGTGGGAGCGGGCATCATTTGGAAGCTGGTCTACGACTACCGTGGCCCCGGCATCGAGCAGACCGGCGTGCTGAATGCCCTGCGGGTCGCCATGGGGATGGAGCCCAAGCAGTTCCTGCTGGACGCCCCGGAAAACACGGTCTTCCTGATCATCGTGATGGTCTGGATCCAGACCGGGTTCGCCATGGTCGTCCTCTCGGCCGCCATCAAAGGCGTACCGGTGGAACTCGTGGAAGCAGCCCGCCTGGACGGGGCGAATCCGTGGCAGCAGTTCCGCAACGTCACCATTCCCGGCATCCGCGGGGCGCTGGTCGTGGTGCTGACCACCATCACCATCGCAACCCTGAAGGTCTTTGACATCGTCCGGACCATGACGGCCGGCAACTACGACACCTCCGTCGTCGCCAACGAGATGTACACCCAGGCCTTCCGGGCCGGCGAGCCGGGCCGCGGCGCGGCCCTCGCCGTCGTGCTGTTTCTGATGGTCCTGCCCATCGTGGTGTACAACGCCCGCGTCCTTCGTCAGCAAAGGGAGATCCGATGACCGTCACTCCAGCTCCGGATGAGGCCCCCGAGGCCACTCGCCTCCGGCCGCGTGCCGAGAAGGGCAAGGCCGGGCCGACCGAGGACGCCGCCCCGATCATGCGCAGGGTCAAGACGCGGCTCACCTCCCGCTGGGCCACGGCGGCGGCCGTGCTTCTCGCCGTCGTCTGGACCATCCCCACCTTCGGTCTGTTTGTCTCGTCCTTCCGCCCGGCCGCCCAACAGGTCGGTCCGCGCTCGGACGGGTGGTGGAACTTCTTTGTGGACGGAAACTTCACGTTCAAGAACTACCTGGACGTGACCGCCGCGGCCGGGTCCCAGTCGCCCAATCTGTCCCAGTACTTCATCAATTCGATCGCCATCGTCATACCCGTCACCGTGTTCGTGCTGGTGCTGGCCTCCATGGCCGCGTACATCTTCGCCTGGGGAAAGTTCAAGGGCCGGGACGCCATGTTCATTTTCGTCTTCGCCCTGCAGATCATCCCGCTGCAGATGTCCCTGATCCCGCTGCTCCAGCTTTTCACCCAGGCCCTGCAGCTGCCCGCCGGGTCCTACGCCCAGCTGTGGATCGCGCACACCATGTTCGGCCTGCCCCTGGGCATTTTCCTGCTTCACAACTTCATCTCGGAGATCCCGGGCGAAGTGATCGAGGCGGCAAGGGTTGACGGGGCGGGCCACAGCACGATTTTCTGGCGCATCATCCTTCCGCTGTCGGTGCCGGCGCTCGCGTCGCTGGCGATCTTCCAGTTCCTCTGGGTCTGGAATGACCTGCTGGTGGCGTTGGTGTTCTCCGGCGGCACCGCGGACGTTGCCCCCATTACCCAGCGGCTCGCGGAGATCTCCGGCACCCGCGGTGCCCGGGACTACCTCAACCCGGCTGCGGCCTTCGTCTCGATCATTGTTCCGCTGGCGGTCTTCTTCGGGCTGCAGCGCTTCTTCGTCCGTGGCCTGCTCGCAGGAGGACTCAAGGGATGACTCGGCGGTGCCGCCGGCCGTCCGGCGGCACCGCTATCCGGCGCAAGCTGAGGCCGGAGGATCAAGGACGCTGCCGCGGGGGAGGCGAGGATGTAAAGGTCTGTCCACAGCTCCCATGGGTGCGCGGACAGCGGACAAGGGGAAGCGGTGGCACGGACAACCGACAGGGCACCGCGGGGCGGCCACTCCGGCGTCAGCATTGAGGATGTGGCGGCAGCAGCCGGAGTCTCGACGGCAACGGTGTCGCGGGCCGTCCGCGGGTTGCCCAGGGTTTCGCCGGCCACCCGGGAAAAGATCCTGGGCATCGCCGATGCCCTAGGCTACGTGGCCTCGTCCTCGGCGTCGGGTCTGGCCACCGGGCGCACCAGGACGATCGGCGTGCTGGCGCCCTTCGTCAGCCGCTGGTTCTTCTCCAAGGCAATAGAGGGCGCGGACCGGGAACTGCACGCCCGGCAATACAATCTCTCCCTCTTCAATCTGGGCGGCCACGGCAGCAACCGTGAACGCCTCTTCAGCAAGACCATGGTCTACAAGCAGATCGATGCGCTGCTGGTCCTGTGCATGGCGCTGAGCCATGAGGAAATCGAGCACCTCCAGAAGATCGACATCCCGCTCGTCGTCGTGGGCGGGCACGTCGAGGAGTGCCCGTACATCGGCATCGACGACTACGCCGCGGCGTCCATTGCGGTGCGCCACCTCATCGGCCTCGGCCACACGGATATCGCCCTCCTGCACGGCGACGACGAAACCGACCTGAACTTCGACGTTCCCCGGGTGCGGATCCGGGCCTTCCAGGACGTGATGGCGGAAGCCGGGCGGGATGTCCGGCCGGAGTGGGACACGTGGGGGGACTTCACCGTCCGTGGCGGCCAGGTAGCCTTCGGCCGGCTCTGGAACCAGCCCGGCAAGAAGCCCACGGCGATCTTCTGCGCCTCGGACGAGATGGCCATGGGAGTCGTCTTCGAGTCCAAGCGGATGGGTGTGCGGGTCCCGGAGGACCTGTCGGTGATCGGCATCGATGATCACGATTTTTCGGACGCCGTGGGACTCACCACCGTCGGGCAGCGCCCCGACGAACAGGCCGAGTTGGGCACCAGGATGCTGCTGGACGAACTCGACGGCATTGCCGGGGCCGTGCGCTCCACGGTTGCGCCGCACCGGCTGATCGTTCGCAGCACGACGGCGCCACCGCGCTCCGCGGCGTCGGCCGCCCAGGCCCGGCACCCCGGCGATCAGCCCCGCTCCGTGGACTAGGGGCCGCATTTCCCGGTGCGAGCCGCTCAGGAAGCGCGTGCCAGTTGCCGGATCGGAATCCAGCGGGACGCCAGCCGGCGGTAGGCCGCGGCCGCACCGGTCATGTCGCCCTCGGCAAGGCACTCAATGCCCAGCCGCACGTCGAGGGGGGAGTCATCCGGGTAGACCTTGTCCGCCACCGCGCCGTAATCCAGTTCCACGACGGAATCCGGGTGGAAGAGCTCAAGCCATTCGGTGAGTTGGGTCAGGTCCTCGAGCATGTCCAGGTCGGGGGCCGCGAGGGCAAGATGCGCCACCGAATACCGGACCCGCTGCAGTGCCTCGCTGATCGGAGCGCGGAGGCGGACGGTGGCGATGTGTCCCTCGGATTCCACCACGTCCGTGGGGTCAGATTCCTGGAAGAGGCAGAACCAGCTGAAGGGGATGCCCCAGGTGGACGCCCGCGTGTGGACGCGGCCCAGGCTGTTGTGGGCCCGCGCCTCGTCGATGCGTTCCTGGTGCTTGTCGCGCTGCTCCTCCGGGATCAGGAGCAGGGCCAGGGGCCCGTGAATCCCTTCCATCAGGGCATTTGCCGCGAGCCCCGCCCGGAGGACCAGTTGGCTCGGGCAGTACAGCGGCCTGCCGGGTTGCCCAGCGGCGGCGGACCCAGGGCCGCCCGGCTCGCGGGCGGCAGCCGCCCTAGGCGTTTCTTTCGGAGCCGGCGCCGCGACAACGCGGACCAGGTCGGTCCGCCCGGTGGGAAACGGGTCCCCGCCCGGACGGGTAATGCGGCCCAGGGAGGCGAGCAGCTCGGCGTTCTCGACGGCAGCACGGGACGACGTCCCGGCTGCCACCGTCCGCAGAACATCCTGTTGGGCCTCCGGGAACGCTTCCAGGGGCTCGTAGATCCGAAGCGCGGAGGAGAACGGCAGCCCGACTTGGCCCCGGTAGAGGTTCCCCGTCACCAGATCACGACTCCCTGGACAGTCCCCATCAGTCGGCCAACTCCACCAGCACCGGGGCATGGTCGGAAGCGCCTTTGCCCTTGCGCTCCTCGCGGTCGATCATAGCGCCGGTAACGCGTGAGGCCAGAGCCGGGGAAGCCAGAACAAAGTCGATGCGCATTCCTTCCTTCTTCGGGAAGCGCAGCTGCGTGTAGTCCCAGTAGGTGTAGACGCCGGGTCCGGGGGTGTACGGCCGGGCCACATCCTGGAAGCCGGCCTTTTCAAAGGCCCGGAAGGCATCGCGCTCCGGCTCGCTGACGTGGGTGAGGCCCTCGGAACGGAAGTATTCGATGTCCCAGACGTCGTCGTCCTGCGGGGCGATGTTCCAGTCGCCCACCAGGGCGATCTGCGCCTCCGGGTCTTCGCGGACCCATCCCTCGGCGTGGGTCCTCAGCGTGTCCAGCCACTCGATCTTGTAGGACATGTGCTCATCATCCAGCGAACGGCCGTTCGGGACATAGAGGCTCCAGACCCGGACGCCGCCGCAGGTGGCACCGATCGCGCGGGCTTCCTGCACGGCGTCCTTGCCGCCCTTGCCGAAGACCGGCTGGTCCAGGAAGGTGCGTTCGACGTCGTCGAGCCCCACACGGGAGGCGATGGCCACCCCGTTCCACTGGCTCAGCCCGAAGTGCGCCACCTCGTAGCCGTTGTTCTCGAAAAGCTCCCAGGGGAAGTTCTCATCCTTGCATTTGGTTTCCTGGATGGCCAGGACATCACAGTCGCTGCGCTGAAGCCAAGCCTCTACGCGGTCGGCACGGGCACGGAGCGAGTTCACATTCCAGGTAGCTATCTTCACAGTTCCTAACTTACCGAACTTGGCTGGCGGAGGGAGCGGGCGGTGGGTCGCCGCCGGGTGCGCACGCGGGGCACTTTGGCGCGGACACGCCGTCGGAGAGCCCCGTTTCGGCCGGGCCGGCGCCCAAAGTGCCCCCCGGCGGCGGCGCGGGGAAGACCTGACCCCGGCACCCGGCCCTCTGGAAATTAGTAGGAAGTCCGAGTATATTCAGCAGCGGGGATGATGTAGGTCACATGCAAAGGAGCAGTCCATCATGGTTCGCGAGCTTTCCCACTACATTGACGGGCAGCGGGTGGAAGGCACATCGGGGCGGTTCAGCGATGTGTACGATCCCTGCACGGGCGAGGTCCAGGCCCGGGTGCCGCTGGCCAGCGCCGAAGAGGTCCGCAACGTGATTGCCAGCGCGGAGAAGGGCCAGCTGCAATGGGGCGCCATGAACCCGCAGCGCCGCGGCCGGATCCTGCTGAAGTTCGTGGACCTGGTGAACCAGAACATGGACGAACTGGCCACCCTGCTCTCCTCGGAGCACGGCAAGACCTTCCCCGATGCGAAGGGCGACATCCAGCGAGGAATTGAAGTCGTGGAGTTCGCCGCGGGCGCCCCGCACCTGCTCAAGGGCGAGTTCTCGGACGACGCCGGCGCCGGTATCGACGTGCATTCCATGCGGCAGCCGCTCGGCGTCGTTGCCGGCATCACGCCGTTCAACTTCCCGGCCATGATTCCGCTCTGGAAGTCCGGCCCCGCGCTCGCCGCCGGCAACGCCTTCATCCTCAAGCCCTCGGAGCGGGACCCCTCCGTGCCGCTCCGGCTGGCGGAACTGTTCACCGAGGCCGGCCTGCCGGACGGCGTGTTCAACGT
>JAODMV010000150.1 GCA_025464875.1 Arthrobacter sp.
GATTCAGCGGGAGACTCTTCTTCTGTCTTGCGTGGGGCGTCGTAATCGGTAGCCATATCGGGGTTCACTTTCGTTGCTGCACAGCGCCATTTCAGGCACCTCAGTGAAGCAGTTTAGGTCATTATCCACAGAGTTATCGACAAGTGTGGTCAAGGCGACATTCCGGGTGATCCGGAGGGGTGAAAGGCAGGATTTTCGAGGCGTCCGTCACATCCTCAGGCGACCGGCCAGACGACGAGCGTCTTCCACTTCGAGGGGTCCGGCTCGGTGCCCGGATCACTGAGGTAGTACTCCCACATCGCGTCGCCAGGGGTCACGCCTTCGGCCTGCATCCGGGCCAGGATCGCGCCGTAGGTCTGCGGCAACGCGTCATACGGGCCGATATGCATGGCTTCGAAGGCGTGACCTGCCGGCAGCGATCCGGCGGTCACGTCGGTTGCTCCGCCGCCGGCTCTCGTAAACGCGGCGGCCACCGGGAAACCGGCTTCGACGTCAACGACGTCGGTGGGCCTCCCGCGGTAGAGCGCAAACGGCGGGCCTGCCAGCTGGGCATGCTGTTGCTGCACAGCACCCGTTACCGCCCGGAAGGCGCGGCCGAAGAAGTCACGCAGCGCGTTCATCGGCACGGTTTCGCGCACCACAGCCGTGGGCCGTTCCTCGAGCTGGCTGGACTTGATGTCCGGCGTCGTTTCACTCATACGCCAAGACTCCGCCGTCCCGCGCGCAGGGTCTAGGGCCTAACGTCCCACGGGACGGCCCGACGGGTGCAGGCATCCGCCACCCGCTGGTCGGCCTGTGTGATTACTTTGGCGCAAGGAAAGGGCCGCGATCGCCCTGAAGGCCTAGGCCCTCTAGCGGTAACGTGTTGATCGGGACTGCTAATTCAGCCGTAAGCCCCTTCACCGACGTCTCCAGGAGATACTAAATGTCCACCGAACCCCTCCCGCCTTTCACTGGGTTCCCGCACCCCGATGCTGATTCGCCGGCCCCGGGGCTTTCATGGCCGGAGGGCATGGCAGAGCCTGCCTTCCTGCGCGTCACCACAGGCATTCGGAATCCCGACCCGAACGCCGCACACGAGGCCTACTACACTGTCCGCCCCGAGGTGGATCTGGTCATGCCGAACCGTGCGAGGTTCGTCATCGCCATGGACAACCCCGCCGACGTCGCAGCCGAAAAGGAAGACTTCGACGGCGACTGGGACGAGTACACCGGTGGCGACGAGGACCGGCTCTTTGCTGCCTGGGATGTTCCGACGGAGATCCTCTACCAGTCAATTCCGGAGCTCAGCGAGTACCTCGCCGAGCGCAACAAATAACCACCCCGTACGCTTCCCACCGTTGCCCTCGCAAGCAGAAGCGGCGAGCTCCCGCCGGACAAGGGGCGGGTCTGTGTGGAGGTCAGCGTCCGCTCACCGCAGCTTGTTGCCGGGGTGGACCCTGCCTCCGCCCGTCAGTCGAAAGCGTGTCGTGCCCAGTTTTTACACATGAAAAACCCCTCCGTTCCGGGCAAAACCGCCGGAAGGGAGGGGTTCGTGGGGCCCCCTGTCGGATTCGAACCGACGACCCCCGCTTTACAAGAGCGGTGCTCTGGCCAACTGAGCTAAGGAGGCATGTTTGCTGCACTGGATATCGGCCCCGGATGAGGGCCTGTTTCAGGATGCTAGATAAGGGTAGCCCAAGGACGCCCGGCGGTAAAAACCGGCCCGGTCCCGGACGGATCCGGAACCGGGCCAGCAGTTGCTGCGCTAGTTGTTGCTGTTACTGCTTGGCGTCGATCGCGGCCTGCACGAACTGCTCGAACGGCGTCTGGGCGCTCTCGCCCTTGCCCCACTGCTTGCCTTCAACAAAGACGCTCGGCGTGCCCGTGATGCCGGTTACCTGGGCCTCCTGGGTGGTGTGCTTGACGTAGGGGCGGAAGGTCTTCTCATCCACGCACGTGTCGATGGGCTTCGCCCCGAGGTCGGCGGCCATCTTCTTCAGCTCGGAATCGGAGAGGCCGGGGCCGCCTTCAGCAGGCTGCTTCTCGAAGAGGGCGTCGACGAATTCCGCGTACTTCTCCGGGGACTCGTTCACTACGCAAGCTGCGGCGTTGGCCGCCCGCGAGGAGTAGTTGGTGGTGGAACGGCTGTCCAGGAAGCCCAGCGGGCGGTATTCCACCGTGACCTTGCCTTCATTGCGCAGCTGGGCCAGGGGCTCCTTGTACTGCGCCTCGAAGTTCTTGCACGCCGGGCAGATGAAGTCGATGTAGAGAACGATCTTGACCGGCTTGCCGGGTTCGGGCGCGGCGCTGGGCGCGGTGACCTCTGCAGGCGGCGTGGCTGGCGCGGGGGGAAGGTCTGAGATCCTGACGACCGCCGGATCCGTCTTGGCCACTTCCGTGCCGGCCAGCAGGGTGACGCCACCGTGAATGTTGCCGCTGGCCGGGGTGGGCCCTTCGTCCGCGATCGGGGCGTTTTCCCTGAGGCTGGAGGTGACGACGAGGGCCACGATTGCGAGGATGGCCACGACGGCCACAACGATGCCCCAGCCGATGAGGAGCTTGTTGCGTTTTTCCTTCTTCAGCTGCACCTCGCGGATCTCACGGGCTTTCTCGCGGGCCGCGGCAGTTCGCTCCGCCTTGGACTGTCGGGGTTCGTTTGCGGGGCTCATTAGTTCCTCGTGTCGATCGGCCTGGGAAGGTCCACTCAGTGGCAACTTCACCATTTTAGGGGAGAAACCCGGCGACTTGCGCGTTCAAGTTCCCTTCCCCGCCTGCCCAACGGACGAATAGCACGGAAGATTCCGCGCGACTAGGGTGGATTGAGAGCCACGAGCGACCCAGGGAGCACCAATGGAAACAGCCGAACGCGCCGAGCACGGTGTTTCAACTACAGACAAGCCCACCGAAGAGGCAGATCGCGACACCGAGGGCAAGGCCGAGCAGAGCGGTCGCGCCCCAGCGACGCCCGCAAAGTTTAGCTTCATGGTCGTCTCCAACCGGCTGCCCGTTGACCGCTGCTCTTCGGAGGAGAGCGGTTGCGAGGACGGCTGGCGCCGTTCCCCCGGCGGTCTCGTGACAGCACTGGCGCCGATGATGACCAAGACCGACGGCGCCTGGGTGGGCTGGCACGGTGCGCCCGATGAGACGGTCCAGCCCTTCAGCCACGGCGGCATCGACCTCGTCCCCGTCCAGCTGAGCACCGACGACATCGAGCTTTTCTACGAGGGCTTTTCCAATTCAACCCTCTGGCCGCTGTACCACGATGCGGTCGTCCCTCCGGAGTTCCACCGCACCTGGTGGGACGCGTACCGGAAGGTCAACAAGAGGTTCGCCGACGCCGTCGCCGAGCACGCGGAGCACGGCGCCACCGTCTGGGTGCAGGACTACCAGCTCCAGCTCGTCCCCAGGATGCTCCGTGAGGCGCGCCCGGACCTCAAGATCGGGTTCTTCAACCACATCCCCTTCCCGCCGCCGGAGATTTTCGCCCAGCTGCCGTGGCGCCGGGCGATCATCGACGGCCTGCTGGGCGCGGACCTAGTCGGCTTCCAGCGCAGCAGCGACGCCGGGAACTTCATGCGCTCCGCCCGCCGCTTCCTGGGCGCCAGCGTCAAGCAGCAGCAGATCCACGTCAAGGGCTCGAACGGGAAGACCACCCATATTGCCCGCGCCCAGGCGTTCCCCATCTCCATCGACGCCCAGCAGATCAGCAAGCTGGCCCGGAAGCCCGAGATCATCGAGCGCGCGCGCCAGATCCGCCGGGATCTCGGCAATCCCAAGACCATCCTGCTCGGCGTCGACCGCCTCGACTACACCAAGGGCATCAGCCACCGGCTCAAGGCCTACGAGGAACTGCTGGCCGACGGCAAGGTCACGGTAGAGGACGCCACCCTGATCCAGGTGGCGAGCCCCAGCCGGGAACGCGTGGAACAGTACCGGCTGCTGCGCGAGGAAGTCGAGGGCACCGTGGGCCGCATCAACGGCACCTACGACACCATGGAGAACACGGCCGTGCGCTACCTGCACCACAGCTACCCGATCGAGGAAATGGTGGCGCTGTACCTGGCGGCGGACGTCATGCTCATCACGGCCCTGCGCGACGTCATGAACCTCGTGGCCAAGGAATACGTCACGGCACGCACGAACAACGACGGCGCGCTGGTGCTCAGCGAGTTCGCCGGCGCCGCGGACCAGCTCAAGCAGGCCCTGCTGATGAACCCGCACGACATTGACGGCCTCAAGGACACCATCATGAAGGCCGTAAACATGCGGCCCGCCGAGGCCAGCCGCCGGATGCGTTCGATGCGCAAGCAGATCCTGGACCACGACGTCGATCTGTGGTCCGCCGAGTTCCTGGCCGCGCTCAACGAAAAGGTGGTCCGTGATGACACCTGAGGCCAGCGGCACCGGCGAAGCCGGCACGAACAATTCAGGCAAGACCCCGCTCTCGCTCTCCCCTGAGCTGCTTGGGGCCGTGCGCCGGGTCGCGGGGACAGAGCATCTGCTGGTCGCCATGGACTTCGACGGCACCATGGCGCCCCTCGTCGACCATGCGGACGACTCCCGCGCGCTCCCCCGCGCGGCAGCCGCTTTCGCCGCACTGGCGTGCCTTCCGCGGACGACGACGGCACTCATCTCGGGACGGGCGCTGGGCAGCCTGCGGGCGGTCGCCTTCCCCCCCGAGGAGACCCTGCTGATCGGCAGCCACGGCGCGGAGGTCTGGATGGGTCCCGGTTCCGCGCCGCTGGTGCTCGACGACGCCCAGCGGGAACTCCGAGGCGAAGTCCGGCAGGTCCTCGAAGAGATCGCGGCACACGCACCGGGGACCCTGCTCGAAGACAAGCCCGCCGGCGTCGTCCTGCACACCAGACTGGCCGCCGACGACGTAGCCGAGGATGCCGTCGCTGCGGCCCGCGCGGTCTTGCAGGATCGACGGGGCGTCTTCTTGAAGAACGGAAACCGGGTCCTGGAGACCTCGGTGGTTCACGCCTCCAAGGGTGAAGGCATCACTTTCCTGAGGCAGGCCACCGCCGCTACAGCGGTGGTCTTCGCCGGCGACGACACCACCGATGAAGACGCACTCGGCAGGCTGCTTGCGGGCGACCTGGGCGTGAAAGTGGGCCTCGATTTCACCCAGGCCGAGTTCCGGGTCGAGTCCCCGATCCACGTCGGCGAGCTGCTGGAAGCCTTGCTAAGGGAGCGCAAACAGGCTCTCGGCGCCTGAGCCCCTCCCGGGAGGGTAAGCAGCATCACGTGTGAGATCCGTAACAGTTTGGCCCAAATGCCATAAATCTGACATACTCTGTTTGTGATGTGGCGCACAGCTACCGTGCGGCGTCACTGGATACTCCTCGGCTTCGGCCGGGGAGTATGCGCATAACTGGATAAAAAGAACCATTCACTACGGATCGTCCGGCACGTACCTGCCGGTGAAGGGATTGATAACTGTGGCTACAGTTACTTTTGATAACGCTACGCGCCTGTACCCGGGCACGGATAAGCCCGCTGTTGACAAGCTCAACATTGACATCGCCGATGGCGAATTCCTGGTCCTCGTCGGACCCTCCGGCTGCGGAAAGTCGACCTCCCTGCGCATGCTCGCGGGTCTGGAGGACGTCAACTCCGGCCGAATCCTCATTGGCGACCGCGATGTCACCGACGTTCCCCCCAAGGACCGCGACATCGCCATGGTTTTCCAGAACTACGCCCTGTACCCGCACATGACGGTTGCGGACAACATGGGCTTCGCGCTCAAGATCGCCGGCGTCAGCAAGGAAGAGCGTGCCGAACGGGTCCGGGAAGCCGCCAAGCTGCTGGACCTCGAGCCGTACCTGGACCGCAAGCCGAAGGCACTTTCCGGCGGCCAGCGCCAGCGGGTCGCCATGGGCCGCGCCATCGTGCGCAATCCGCAGGTCTTCCTCATGGACGAGCCGCTGTCCAACCTGGACGCCAAGCTCCGCGTGCAGACCCGCACCCAGATCGCGTCCCTGACCCGCCGCCTGGGCGTCACCACCGTCTACGTGACACACGACCAGGTGGAGGCCATGACCATGGGTGACCGTGTGGCTGTGCTGAAGGACGGCTTGCTGATGCAGGTCGACACGCCGCGCAACCTTTACGACAAGCCGAAGAACGTCTTCGTGGCCGGGTTCATCGGCTCCCCCGCCATGAACCTGCTGGAACTCCCGGTGGTCGACGGCGGCGTGCAGTTCGGCGGCACCGTCTACCCGGTTCCCCGCGATGTCCTCGAAGAGGCCCACGGCCAGACCGTGACCGTCGGTTCCCGCCCCGAAGACCTTGAGACCGCACCGCAGGGTGAAGGACTCCAGGTTGAGGTCGACGTCGTCGAAGAGCTCGGCGCCGACGCCTACGTCTACGGTCACACCGAGCTGGACGGCAAGAGCCACGACATCGTGACCCGTGTCGACGGCCGCCGGCCGCCGATGAAGGGTGAATCCATCTGGGTCCGCCCGCAGTCAGGCCACGTGCACCTGTTCGACACCAAGACCGGTCTCCGCTTGGGCGACTAGTCCCCCACCGAGTGCCCGGGCACGGTGGTTGAGCCTGGCTCTGCCACCGCGCACGGCGCCCGTTGAACCCAGCCGACGGCGGTCCTCCCGGAGGGGAAGGGCCGCCGTCGGGCATTAAATTGCCGGCCGGAGCCCGTTCGTTAGGGCTGTTGCCCTACGTACGGAATAATTGGCCC
>JAODMV010000261.1 GCA_025464875.1 Arthrobacter sp.
TCGTCCTGGCAACTGTCCTCGCGTTGCTGGTCTTTGCACTGTGCCTGTTCGGGGTGCGCCGCTTCAATCTGCGGCGTGCCCTGGGCACAGTGGACGCCTCCATTTGCACGGCTGGAAACAGCTGGCAGATGGGGGTTTGTCGTTATCAGGACAACGACCTGGAGTGGTTCCGGCTGCTCTCGCTCAGTGTGCGGCCCAAGCACACCTTCCGGCGCAGCTCCCTGGAGCTGCTCGGACGGCGCAAGCCCACGGAGTCCGAGCTCCTCAAGGTCCATCCGGACGCCGTGATTGTGGAACTGCGGTATGAAGGGCAGGACGTCCTGCTGGCCATGAGGTTTGACGCCTACGCCGGCCTGTCCTCCTGGCTCGAGGCAGGACCCGTCATCGGCGTCGGCACCTGGCGCTAGTCCCGGTGGACTGGATCGAAAACATCCGGCTGGTCGACGGCCCGGTGCTCTGGATTGCGTGGGCAGCCGGCGCCGCCGGCGGGGCCTACCTTCTGTGGCCGCGCCGCCGCCCTGCTCTTCGCCCTGGAAGCGGCCGTGGGATTGGCCGTGCCATGGCTCGGGCGGCAGCCCTGCTGTGCGCCGCTGTCCTGCTGGCTGTGGCGCTCGTTGCGGGCGTGCACTGGCTGCTGATCTACGCCGTCGCCGTCTTCCCCGGAGAACTGCCCCGGGAAACCCTGGCCTGGTCCGTTCCCGCGGTCGCGGCCGTGCTCCTGTGGCTTCTGCGGCTCCACGGAATCTGGCGCCACGGAATCCGGCGCCGGGGGAGCGGGCGCCGGACCTCCCGCTCCGACGCGACCGGGCCCGGCGCAGCCCGGTCCGGTGGCCGCGGCACACGTTCCTGGCGTTCAACTGCCATCGCAACAGCGGCCTTCCTGGGCGTCTTCGCACTCTCCGCGGTCCAGATCAATGCTTATTTCGGGCTGAACCACGCCGTCAGTGACCTGATGGGAACCGCTGTGGCGCGGATCCAGCCGCTCGGAGCCGAACTGAAGCGGCTGCCCGGAGCCGCCCCCGCCGTCAGCCTGGCCCAGTGGAGGGCGCCGGCAGGGCAGACCGCGGGCGTGATCCGAAGGGCTGAGATTCCCGGTCCGGCCTCGGGCTTCTCCAGCCGCGAGGCGTACGTCTATCTTCCGCCCGCCTACCTGAGCCTCCCGAGGCCCGTACTTCCGGTGCTGGTGCTTTTCTCCGGGCAGCCGGGCGGCCCGTCCGACTGGCTCACCGGAGGCGCACTCCGGAGCCGTCTGGACCGCTTCGCGGCGGAGCATGGCGGCGTCGCACCGGTGGTGGTCGTCGTCGACCCGAACGGGACGCCCTCCGGAAATACCCTGTGCATGGACAGCCGCATTGCCCGGGCGGACACCTTCCTCGCCCGTGACGTGCCAGCGTGGATCAAGCAGACGCTCGACGTCGACCCTAACCCCGAACGGTGGGCCGCGGGCGGCTTCTCGTTCGGCGCCACCTGCGCCATGCAGATGGTGACCCGGCACCCGGACGTCTACAGCGCTGCGCTGGCATTCTCCAGCGAGAACGAACCGGCCCTCGCCAAGGAACGGGACAAGACCGTCCAGGCTTCCTTCGGCGGCGACGTCGGGGCCTTCGACCGGCAGACCCCCCTGCAGCTCATGAGGGAACAACGGTACGAAGGTCGTGCGGTCTACTTCGGCGCCGGCGAGCGGGATCCCGAGTTCGTCGGCTACATGGACCAACTTTCCGCCGCGGCACGCTCGGCCGGTTTCACGGTGGAGGCCCACCGGATCCCGCACGCCGGGCACTCCTGGGAGGCCGCGTCCGCCGGCCTGCCGGGGGGCCTTGAGTTTCTGGCCGAGCGCTGGGGCCTGCAGCCATGAGGCCGGGCACGGCGTCCCTTGAACGGCCCCCCGCTCAGGAAGCGCCTCTCGCTGGCATCTGGCGGCAGGGAGTGCGCCGGGGCCTGGCGCAGTTCCGCGCCGTACTGTTCACGCTCACCGTCCTGGGCGTGTTCCTCGCGACCGGAGCGGCCACCGGCAGTTTCCTGAGCGGGCCGCCGGAATCCCTGCTGGAGGTGGCTTCCGTCAGCGCTCCGGGGCTCAAGGCGGGGCACTGGTGGTCCCTGTTCACTTCGCTGTTCTTCGCGAGCAATCCGCTGGCCTATCTGGCGGCCGCGCTGATGATCCTGCTGCTGGGCCTCGCCGAGCGGCACCTGGGCACGATGCGCACCGCCGTGTTCTTCTTCGCCGGCCAGTTTGCCGCCGTGACGCTGTTCCTCCTGCTCACCCAGCTGTCGCGGTACGCCGGGGATGACTGGCTCGGGCAGATGGTGGACGACCGGCTGATGGGCCCCTTCGCCGCCGTCCTCGCCGCCACCCTGGCCTCCAGCGGTCAGCTCCCGACGCTCTGGCAACGTCGCCTGCGGACCGCGGCGGTGTCCGCCTCCTTGCTGCTGGTGCTGTACGTGGGGCACGCGGAGACAGTCGTCGGCCTAGCCGGAGCGTTGCTCGGACTGGCCGCCGGCTGGTGGATCCAGGGGGACAAGGGCACGCTCCACCGCCACCGCTCCACCGGCCGCGAGACGCGCAACTTGCTGGCCCTGACGGTCGCCATCTTCGCCGTCGGACCCATCCTCACCGCGGCGGTCCGGAGCCCCACCGGTCCGCTCGCCCTGCTGCGGGACGTTGTGCTGAATCCGCTGCCCACGCTGAGCCAGCTCCAGGAACACTGCGGCGGCACCGTCGACATCGGCTGCCTCGAGGCCGGCAGGGCGGGTTTCGCCGGTCCGCTGGGCCTCGCGTTGGCGGTCGTCCCCGTGGTGCTGCTGCTGATCTGCGCCGACGGCATGCGGCAGGGGCGCCGACTGGCCCTGCGGATCGCCGTTTTCATCCAGCTCGGCGTGACCGCCATGGCCGCCGTGTACCTGGCCCTTTTCGCGCGGATGCCGCATGATCCCAGCCGGCCCCACACGGCCGTGATGGGTTCGGGCTTTGTCCATGTCCTGCCGCTCGTGGCGGTCCCGCTGCTGCTGGTGGTACTGCTCTGGGCCCACCGGCGGCAGTTCCGGGTTGAAACGACTCCGCGGGCCCGGGGGACGCTGGGCATGGTGGTCGGCGGCACCTGGCTGGTGCTGGCGGGCGGCTACACCGCGGCGTGGTTCGCGGCCGGTGGCATGGAACGCGACGGCGGACCGCGGGGACTCGTGGCGGAACTGGCCCGCCAGTACCTGCCGCTGCCCATCCCCGGGGCCTACAGCCGCATCTTCCAAAACCGCAACGCCGTCGAGGCCGCCCTCTTCGCTTACTCCGGCATCGTTTTCTGGGTCGTTGCCCTCGCCGCGGTGTGGCTGGTGCTGCTGCACCGCACCGACGCTGGTTCGGCGGACCGGGACGTCGCCCGCGGCCTGATCCGCCAGGGCGGCGACTCACTGTCCTGGATGGCTCTCTGGGAGCCGAACAAGTACTGGTTCACGCCTGAGCGACGCGGCGGAGTGGCCTACCAGCCGCATGGCAACGTGGCGCTGACCCTGGCCGGCCCGTTCGGACCGCCGGCTCTGCACGAGGAGACAGCCGCGGGGTTCATGCGCTACTGCGCCGAGCACGCCCTCATCCCGTGTTTCTATTCCTGCACCGATGAGCTGTGGCCCATGCTCAAGACGCGCGGCTTCAATCGGGTCGCCGTGGCCCAGGAAACCAGGCTCGCCGTACGCGAACTCGAATTCAAGGGCAAGGAGTGGCAAAACGTCCGCACCGCCCTGAACCGTGCGGCGAAGACCGGCGTCCGCGCAGTCTGGGGGCACTACGGCGATTTCCCCGCGCCGCTGCGGGCCCAGCTGAGCGAGGTTTCGGAGGAATGGGCCGCCCAGAAGCCTGTTCCCGAAATGGGCTTCACGCTGGGCGGCATTGACGAGCTCGACGACGACGAGGTGCTCTGCTGCCTGGCGGTGGATTCCGGGGGCCAGGTGCAGGGCGCCACCAGTTGGCTGCCCGTGTACGAAGGCGGCAGGGTCGTGAGCTGGACCCTGGACTTCATGCGCCGGCGAGGGGATGCTTTCCCCGGCGTCATGGAGTTCCTGATCGCCTCCGCCGTGCAGGAGTTGAAGAAGTCGGTAGACGTCATCTCCTTGTCAGGGTCGCCGCTCGCAAAAGAACTGCCACTCCCGGAGGCCCGGAGCGGCACCGGGCCGGAGCGGCTGGCGGGAATCCTCGACGTGGTGGGGCGGGCCCTGGAACCCGTGTATGGCTTCCGCTCACTGGCCACGTTCAAATCGCGCTTCAAACCGGACTACCGCACCCTCTACTTGTACTATCAGGACCCGCTGCAGCTCCCCGCCATGGGGCGCGCCCTCAGCCGGGCATACCTGCCCGGGCTTTCGGTCCGGCAGAGCGCACGTCTGCTCAGGACTCTGGTGCGCTAATAGCTTCATGCCATGTCAGCGCGGCCCGGCGGAAAATGCATTCCCGGCCAGCCGGCAACACTAACCGGCCGGGAACATTAACCGGCAACGCCCAAGGGCCGACAATGCCTGACGGCTGAGAATGCCGGCCGGCCGGCAATGCGCGCCGCGCAACATTGCACCGCACAACAACACTGCGGGGTGGCAGCGAACAATGCGCAGCGGCGGAAATAGGGACACAAAAAATGATCCCCGGCACTAATGCCGAGGATCATTTTGCGGAGACTGCCTCAGGCGGTCCCCAGAGGGAGACTAGACCAGCGTCACGCCGGTAGCCTGGGGGCCCTTGGCGCCCTGGCCGATTTCGAACTGAACGCGTGCGTTTTCGTCGAGGGTCTTGAAGCCGCCGGTCTGGATCTCGGAGTAGTGAACGAAGACGTCGCCGTCCGAGTCATCCGGGGTAATGAAGCCGAAGCCCTTTTCTGCGTTGAACCACTTGACGGTGCCCTGTGCCATTTATTTCTCCTCATTGTGGATTCTGTATAAGGCCGGCACACTTCGTGCCGGACTTGGTCACTCCGCGAGAAGAACCTTGGCTTTCGGACCGGATCAACCGGGCTTCGGCGGCAGGAGCTTCACGCTCGCAACATGTCTTGCGAGCATGAAAATAACACCTACACAAAGACTGGTATAAGAATTTCATGTCACTTGCGTCAGGTCAACGGGGGCAGGGCAGAATTACGTGAAATTTAAGTAAAGAACACCCGACGGCGGCCGGCCGCTATGATTGCGCAGGAATCGGACGGCGATGCTCAGTTAAGCGGAGCCAGCCATTCCCCGCCGCGCATTACCCGCGAAAGCCTCAGCGCGCCATTAACCACGACCGCGTCGGCCCGCAGCCCAGGGCGCAGGCTGCCTATGTCGTCGGCCTGGCCGACCACGGCGGCGGGAACCGCCGTGGCGGAGAGGACGGCGTCCGGAAGGGCAACGCCTGCGGCTACCGCACCGGCCACCACCTCGAGCAGGGTGGCCGTGCCTCCGGCGAGGACCCCCGTGGCGTCCAGGGTGGCGACCCCGCCGGCGACGGTGACGGGGGAGGGGCCCAGCGGATAGGAGCCGTCCGGCAGGCCGGTGGCTGCCATCGAGTCGGTCACCAGCGCGATGTTGGCGGCGCCCACCAGTTGGAAAACCGTGGCCACCATGGCCGGATCGAGATGGGAACCGTCCGAGATCAGCTCCAGGACGGCCCTGCCGGCCCGGGCGCTGCGGAGGCAGGCAGTGGCGGCCCCGGAGGTCCGGTGGTGCATGGGCGCCATGCCGTTGAAGAGATGGGTGACGGTGGGTCGCGCGCCGACGCCGTCGAACCCCGCGGACTGCAGGCCCTCCCGCGCCGCCGCCAGCGAGGCGGACGCCGTGGCGTCGTCGCAGTCGGTGTGGCCGAGAGACGGTGTGACGCCGTTCTGCGCCAGAAGCTCCACGAGGGCCGCCGCGCCGGGGAGTTCAGGGGCGTAGCTCATGGTGGCGAGGTTTCCCCGCGCGGCCTCCAGCAGTTCGATCAGGAGCGCGGGGTCCGGATCGCGGAGGAAGGCCGGGTTCTGCGCGCCGCAGCGGGCGGCGGCAAGGAACGGGCCCTCCAGATGGATCCCGGCCAGCAGTCCCTCCCGGCACAGCCGGGCGTGCAGCCGGATCCCGCGCAGCAGCTCGTCCCGGGAGGCGGTCACGAGGCTCGCGAGCAAGGTGGTGGTACCGGAACGGTGCAGGAAGTCGATGGCCCGGCGCGAGGACGCCTCGTCTCCGGCGGGGAAGTCGCCGCCGTAGGCCCCGTGGCAGTGGACGTCCACCAGCCCGGGCAGGATCAGGTACCCCGGGGCCAGTTCCACGCGGGTGGCGCCCGCAAAATCCTGGGGGCCCCCGCCGCCGGGGCCCGACCCGCCGCCGCCGGACGGCCCGGCATGGAACTGCTCCCGTGGGCCGGCGTAGATGATCCGGTCGCCTTCGACGGCGAGCACGGCCCGTTCGGTGATGGCCCCGTCGCTGACGATGGTGCCGAACAGCAGCAGGCGAGCGGGCGCAGGCCGGGCCGAAAGTTGAGGCGGGAGCGGCGGTTTCGGCGGGACGGGGCTCATGGACCGAGTCTAGGACGGTGCCGCCGGCGGGGCTTCAGAAGAGCCGGGACTCGCTGTCATCCACGCCGCGCATGGCGTCGTAGTCCAGGGTGATGCAGTCGATGCCGCGGTCGTTGGCGAGGACCTTGGCCTGCGGCTTGATCTGCTGGGCGGCGAAGATCCCCCGCACGGGCGCCAGCAGGGGATCCCGGTTCAGCAGCTCCAGGTATCGGGTGAGCTGTTCGACGCCGTCGATGTCGCCGCGGCGCTTGAGCTCGATCGCCACGGTGGCGCCGGTGGCGTCCCGGGCCAGGATGTCCACCGGGCCGATCGCCGTGTAGTACTCACGCCGGATCAGCGAGAAACCGGCGCCGAGGAGCTCGATCTGTTCGGCCAGCAGCCGCTGCAGATCCGCCTCGACGCCGTCCTTGATGAGGCCCGGATCCTGGCCGAGCTCATGGGAGGTGTCGTGCAACTGCTCGTGGATGTTGATGATCAACCGGTCATCGGTCTTGGCGGACTGGACCGTCCACTGTTCGATGACACCGACCTCGACGTCGATCTCATCCGGGGAGGAGACGCGCAGGGATGCCGGCGGGCTCATCCAGTTCAGCGGCTTGTAGGAGCCGCCGTCCGAATGGACCAGGACGGAACCGTCGGCCTTGACCAGCAGGAGCCGGGTGGCCAGCGGCAGATGGGCCTTGAGCCGACCAACATAATCAACGGAGCAACGGGCTATGACTAGACGCACCCGTACAACACTACCGTCTGCCGTGCCCGCGGGGCGGCGCACCGGTCCCGGCTGGGGCAGAATGGAGACATGCCCCGTTCCAACCGACCCCGCCGCGCAGCGAAAGCGGGCGCAGGGAAGCCCGGAGCCAAGGGCGGGCCGGTGCCGGAGCTGGACCTGGAACGGGCCCGTTCCGGTTTCGCCCGCCGCGAGAGCGCGCCGGATGGCGAGTGGATGGTCCGCTCCATGACGGCCAGCCGGGCGGAGAAATCCTATATCTGCCCCGGTTGTTCGACGGCGGTGCCGCCCGGGGTGGCGCATCTGGTGGTCTGGTCCGAGGACCATCTCTTCGGCGCTGCCGCAGGCCTGGCAGAGCGCCGGCACTGGCATTCAAACTGCTGGACCTCGCGCAGCTACCGGTATCGCTAAGCTTGAGCGCATGACATTTGATCCGGCGTCGTTCGTTTTCAGCCAGCCCTCGGAACCCACCGCGATCCGCGCGTCCTCCGTGCTCCCGGCCCGCCGGGAGAATGTGGAGCTCCGCACCGAAGACGGCCATGTGCTGGTGGGCGAACTGGCGCTGCCGGAATCCGGGGAGGTCAAGGCGACGCTCATCACGCTGCATCCGCTGCCCACGCACGGCGGCTTCATGGATTCGCACGTCTACCGCAAAGCCTCCTACCGCCTGCCCGCCCTGGCCGGAATCGCCGTGCTGCGCTTCAACACCCGCGGCACCGCGTCGCCCCGGGGAACCAGCGGCGGGGCGTTTGAGGAAGGGGTGGGCGAACGCCTCGACGTCGAGGCGGCCGTGGACTTTGCCGTGCAGCGCGGCCTCCCGAACCGCTGGCTCGTGGGCTGGTCCTTCGGTACCGAACTTGCGCTCATGTACGGCGCCTCGGAGCCCGTGGCCTCAGCGATCGAGGGGGCCATCCTGCTGTCGCCGCCGCTGCACCGCGCCACCGAGGCGCACCTGCTGGCGTGGGCCGCCTCGGGCAAGCCGCTGAAGGTGCTGGTCCCGGAGCACGACGACTACCTGCAGCCGGACGCTGCCGCGGAACGCTTCAGCGTGGTGCCGCAGGCCCGTGTCGTGGGGGTCGACGGCGCCAAGCACCTCTGGGTGGGGGAGAAGCACGCCGGCCGGGTGCTCAACGAGATCGTGGACGAGGTTCTCTCCGGCGGAACCGGCGCCGCGCTGCCGCAGGAATGGGACGGGCCGGTCGCCTCGGCGACGGTCTGACACGCGACCGGCAAGGGGGCCCGGCGATTGCCGGGCCCCTTTGCCGTGCAGCGGGTCGTCACAGTGCGCGCTGGGTCAGTGGCTGTCCTGGCGCTTGATGAAGATTTCCTTGACCAGGAGCAGGACCGCAGCCGCGGTGGGGATGGCAATCAGCGCGCCGAGCACGCCGAGCACGCTGCCGCCGGCGATGACCGAGATGACGGCGACGGCGCCGGGCACCGCGACAGCCTTCTGCATGATGCGCGGCGAGATGAAGTAGGCCTCGAACTGGAGGTAGGCGAAATAGCAGACGGCGAAGGCCACGGCCGTCTGCCAGCCGGCCGTCAGGGCGATCAGGGTGACGAGGACGCCGGCAATCAGGCCGCCGACCAGCGGGATGAACGCCAGCAGGGCGACCACGAAGGCCAGCAGCACGGCAAAGGGCACGCCGGCAATCGTCATGACGATGAAGGCGAAGCTCGCGTTCAGCAGGGCGACGACCGCCTGGCCGATGACGTAGTTGCCGACCGAGGCGGTGATTTCCTCGGCCAGGGCCTCGACCCGGGCCCGGCGGGACCGCGGCGCGAGCCGGTAGCCCCATTTCTTCATGGAGGGAAGGGCGGCGAGGAAGTACAGGCTCAGCACCAGCACGATCAGCGTCCCGAACAGCCCGTTGGCGAGGGTGGAGCCGAAGCCGACGACGCCGCCGAAGATGCCGCCCATCGCCGCGGGATCATTGACGAACTTTTCCAGCTCCTGGGTGACGCGGTCCCGCACGCCGAACTGGTTATCGACGGTGTGGAAGAAATCCGAGTCGATGAAGTCCTGGATCCACCGCGGCGCCTCCTGCACGATCTGCGTGACCTGCTCCACGATCGTGGGGATCAGGGTGGCAAAGAATCCGGCCACGGCCAGCATCAGTGTGGAGACGGCCAGGACGATGCCGGCGGTTCGGGGGAACTTCTTGCTTTCCAGCCACCGCACCACCGGGTCCAGGCCCAGGGCGATAAAGAGGGCCGCCACGATCCACAGGAGCAGCTGCGTCGTGTTCGAGCCGATCCAGTAGACGAGCAGCGCCAGCCCGACGCCGACGGTCCCCATGAAGCCGACGTAGATCGGGTGCTGGGAGGACATGCGGGGCCCGGGGCGTCCGAAGCGGGCGGGGGCCTCGCCCTCCTCGGTGCTCTCGGCCACGTCTTCGTGCTCGGGGGGCATCTCGAAACGGAGCCGCGGCTGGGCCCCCGGGAGGGGCTGGCGCAGGCGGCGGCCCATCGATATCAGGACGCCCGCGACGACGGCCCGGCGGTGGGAGACCTTGTCCTGGACGCCGCGTTCCTGGCCACCGGATTCCTGGCTTTCTTCCTGTCCGGTGGGGGACGAATCCGTGTGCTCAGTCACTGCGTTGAAGCCCTTAATCCTCTGTGGCCTCGCGCGGGCGGCCGGGGTGTGATGATCACCGCAAACACTATCAGCAGGCTTGCTAGCTCCCGGCTGTGCTGCCCGCGCCGGGCCGGCGGCAAGGGCCGACAAGACCGCGGATCTGACCGGCCGGTAACAAAACCGTTACCATTGAAGCTAACTGTCCGCTGATGATAGGTAATATTTTGCGCTTCAAGACTGCAGTCGCACTAGTGCTGCTCGGCCTCCTGACGCTGCTGGCCGGAATCGGCCAGAAGACCTTCTGGGCCCCGCCCGAGACCGTCACCGCCGCCGCGCCGGAGGGTGCCACCGCCGCGCCGTTGACCGTCTTCGACGAGAAGCTGCGCACGCTGCAGAGCGGTACCGTGAAGATCAATGTCAAGGGCGAGGGCAACTTCCTGCTGGCCGCCGGCCGGCCGGACGACGTCGACGCGTGGGTCGGCAACACCGCCCACAACACGGTCTCCGGAATCTCCGAGGACGGCAAAGCGCTGCAACTGACGCATTCCGAGGGCGAGGACACCGCGCCGTCCCCCGCAGGTTCGGACCTCTGGGTCACGACCGAGAACGCCAGCGGCGAAATGAACTACTCGTGGACCCCGCCGGCCGATGGCGAGTGGTCGCTCCTGCTCGCGGCGGACGGCACCAAGCCGGCCCCGACGTCCATCACGATGACGTACCCCAATGACACCTCCACGCCGTGGGCCGTGCCGTTCATGGTTCTGGGCGTGCTGCTGATCCTCGCTGGCGGCGCCATGCTGCTCCTCAAGCCCGCGTCGGGCGCCGGCACCGGCGGCCCGCTCGGCAGCATGTTCGCCCGCCGCGGCCAGGCCAAGGCCGCCGCGCCCGCCCGGGCCGAGGGCCCGGAGAACACCGCTCCCGGGCAGAACACCGTTTCCCGGCGGGTGGGCGCTTCCGGCGTCGTCCTGGCCGTGCTGACGGCCACCGCGGTGGCCGGCACGGGCGTGGCCGCCCACGCCGGCGAGACCCCGGCCCCCGCCCCGAGCACCGCCGCCGGTTCGTCCGCCACCGCCGACGCTCCCGTGCTGCTTGATGCCCAGTTCCGCCGCGTCCTGGAACAGGTGGCCGGGGCCGTCGACGCCGGTGACGCGGCCAAGGACGCCAGCAAACTCGAGCCGCGGGTGGCACAGACCGAGCTCGAAGTGCGCACGGCGAACTACAAGATCCGTTCCCAGGTCGGATCCTACGAGGCCCGGATGCCTGTCCGCGCCACGAAGCTCCTCACGACGGTGGTCACCAAGAAGCGCAGCTGGCCCCGCTCGGTCCTGGCCGTGACGCAGGGCGAAGGCAACGTCGTTCCCCAGCTGCTCACCCTGACCCAGACGTCAGCGCGGGAGAACTACAAGCTCGTGGGCACCGCACCCCTGCAGCCGGGGGCGACCTTCCCGGCCATCCCGCGCGGCGGCACGGAGACACTGGCTCCCGCGGACAAGTCCGGTCTGCTCTACAGCGGCGAGGAAGCAGTGGCCGGCCTGGCCGACCGCCTGTCGAAACCCGACTCCGCCTTCAAGGACAAGCTCGTGGAGGGCGAGTCCTCCCCGTACATCGCGGACACCCTGGCCTACCAGGCCGACGTGGTCAGCTCCGGGGTGAACGGCGTCTTCGCCTTCACCCACAAGGTGGTTCCGGAGAACACGGTCGTGTTCCGCACCTCCGACGGCGGGGCGCTGGTCCTGGGCCGGCTGAACTTCACCATCGACGGAACGCCGAAGTCTCCCGGTGACAAGCTGACGATCGGCGACGACGCCGCCGCCCTGGCGGGCGGCAAGGAAACGAGCACGGGCATGGTGCTCAACTTCGCGGAGTCCATGGCTGTCTACGTCCCGCCGGCTGGATCCCAGGATCCGATGAAACTCGTGGCCGCCACCCGCGGCCTGGTCGGGGCAAGCTTCAAGTAGCAGCCCGCGGTTCGCGGTAGCACCGGCCGGGGCCGGAGTGGCTAGAGTGGTGGTATGACTTCGCCAGCTTCCCGCCCGGTCCCGCCAGCTGCCGCCAACTCGATCAACCTGCGTGGCGCCGTCGACCTGTCCGCCCTGAAACAGCGCCCGGCGCCGCCGTCCGCCGCCGGTCCCGCCGCCCCCGGCGTGCCGGGGGCTCCCGGGCCAACCGGCTCTGCAGCAGCCGACGCTGCGGGGGCCGAGGCAGCGACAGGGACCGCCCGTCCCCTCCGCGTAGACGTGACCGAGGCCAACTTCCAGTCGCTCGTGGAGCTTTCCGCCCAGGTTCCTGTGGTCATCGCGCTCTGGGCCAGCTATTCGCCCGGCTCCGGCCAGCTCGTCGAGGTCCTCGAGCAGATCGTGGAAAGCTACGAGGGCCGGCTCGTCCTCGGGGCAGCGGACATCGAAGCCTTCCCCCAGCTCGCGCAGGCCTTCCAGGTGCAGGCCGTCCCGACGGCCGTGGCCATCGTCAAGGGCCAGCCCGTGCCCCTCTTCCAGGGCGCCGCCGAGGAGCAGCAGGTCCGCGGCCTGCTCGATGAGC
Source organism: Arthrobacter sp. (assembly GCA_025464875.1). Classification (GTDB taxonomy): domain Bacteria; phylum Actinomycetota; class Actinomycetes; order Actinomycetales; family Micrococcaceae; genus Arthrobacter. The sequence continues at coordinate 12,341 of JAODMV010000261.1, forward strand.
TGCTGAAGGTTGCCGCTGCGAACGGCGTGGCCGGACAGGTCGGCGCCGGCGGTGCCGGCATTCCGGACAGCGCAGCCGAGACGGCAGCCCCGCCGCTTCCGCCCCTCCACCAGGCCGCCTTCGACGCCATCGAAGCCGGCGACTACGCGGCCGCAGCCGCGGCCTACCGGCAGGCCCTCAACGAGAGGCCGGCCGACGCGGACGCCAAGGCCGGACTCGCGCAGGTGGAGCTCATGGACCGGCTTCAGGCGCTTTCCGATCCCGACGCCGAGGCCCTCCGCCGGCTCGCCGCCGACGAGCCGGACAACCTTGACGCCCAGCTCGGGGTCGCCGACCTGGACGTCGCCGGCGGACACATCGAGGACGCCCTGAGCCGGATCGTCGCGTTCATCGGCAGGAACTTCGGACCCGAGCGGGAAACGGCCCGGATCCGCCTGCTGGAGCTTTTCGACGTCGTGGGCACCGGCGACGAGCGCGTCGCCAAGGCCCGCCAGGGGCTCGCGCGGGTGCTCTTCTAATGGCGTCCGCGCTGTTCAAACCGCTCGAGCTGCGGTCCCTGCGGCTGCAGCACCGCGGCTGGGTCTCGCCGATGTGCCAGTACAGTTGCGAGCCGGAAACCGGGGAAGGGGTTCCCCACGACTGGCACCTGATGCATCTGGGTTCCTTCGCCACCGGGGGAGCGGCCCTCATCCTCACCGAGGCGGCCGCCGTCAACGCCGCCGGCCGGATCAGCCCCCGCGATGCCGGAATCTACAATGACGAGCAGGCGGCAGCCTGGGAACGCATCACCTCCTTCGTGCACCGGCACGGCTGCGCTGACACCAAGATCGGCACCCAGTTGGCGCACGCCGGCCGGAAGGCGTCCACCTACTGGCCGTTTTCCGGACATCAGGGGTCCGTGCCTCCGTCCGACGGCGGCTGGGAGACCGTGGGCCCCAGCACCGGCGCCTTCAACGGCTACGCCGCCCCGTCGGCCATGACGGAGGCGGAGATCGAGGGCGTCATCGCCGACTTCGCCGCCGCCGCCGTGCGGGCCGTCGACGCCGGCTTCGACACCGTTGAAATCCACGGCGCCCACGGCTATCTGCTGCACCAGTTCCAGAGTCCCCTGATCAACGATCGGACGGACGGCTGGGGCGGCGACGAAACGCGCCGGAACCGTCTGATGCTTGCCGTGGTGGACGCCGTCCGGAACGTCATTCCCGACTCCATGCCGCTGCTGCTCCGGATCTCTGCCTCGGACTGGGCCGAAGGCGGCATCGACGCCGCGGCCTCGGTCCGGCTGGCACGCGCCGCCGCCGAACACGGAGTGGACCTCGTGGACGTCTCCAGCGGCGGTGCCGTGGCCCACCAACAGATTCCGGTGGGACCGGGGTATCAGACCGGTTTCGCGGCCCAGATCCGGCGCGAAACCGGTATCCGGACCGGCGCCGTCGGTCTGCTGACATCGACCATCCAGGCCGAACACGCCATTGCCACCGGCCAGGCCGACGGCGTGTTCATCGCCCGGGCCGCGCTGCGCGACCCGCACTGGTGGCTGCGCGCCGCGTTCGAGCTCGGACACGACCCTGCCTGGCCGCCGCAGTACGACCGGGCCAGGCCGCGCCACGCGTTTTAGGGCCGTACCCTCGGCTCGTACTGGCTCGGGCGAGGTAGTCCTTGCGGACGATCCGCTGTGCCCGGGGCAGCGGCTAGTCTGGCGTCATGACAGTTCAGCAACCGGATCCGCGCTCACCAGAGACTCCGCCGGCGGCGGATCTGCCGGCGCCGCCGATCCCCGCCCTGTCCCTGCGCGGACTGGCCAAGCGCTTTGGTCCGAAGATCGCCGTCGACGGCATCAGCCTCGACGTTCCGGCCGGATCCTTCTACGGGATCGTCGGGCCCAACGGGGCCGGCAAGACCACGACGCTGTCGATGGCGACCGGACTGCTACGCCCCGAGTTCGGCACTGCCCTGGTGCACGGCGTCGACGTCTGGCAGCAGCCGCTCGAGGCCAAGAAGCTCATGGGGATCCTGCCCGACGGCGTCCGGCTCTTCGACCGGCTGACCGGCGAACAGCTGCTGAGCTACGCGGGCCTGCTGCGCGGCATGGACAAGGACGTTGTGGCCGCGCGGGTCAAGGAACTGCTCGCCGCCCTGGATCTGGGCATGGACGCCGGCACGCTGGTGGTGGACTATTCCGCCGGCATGACCAAGAAGATCGCCCTCGCCTCCGCGCTGATCCACGCGCCGCGGCTGCTGGTGCTGGACGAGCCGTTCGAGTCGGTGGATCCGGTCTCCGCCGCGAACATCCGCGACATCCTTGACCGCTACGTGGCATCCGGCGGCACGGTCATCGTCTCCAGCCACGTCATGGACCTGGTCCAGCGCATGTGCGACCACGTCGCCGTGGTCGCCGCCGGCCGGCTGCTCGCCGCCGGCAGCGTGGACGAGGTCCGGGCCGGCGAGTCCCTCGAAGACCGCTTCGTCCAGCTGGTGGGCGGCCGCAGCCAAACGGGAGGCCTGGCGTGGTTGCGCACCTTCTGAGGCTCAAGATCACCCTGCTGCGCAACGGGGTCCGGCGCAGCCCCTGGCAGCTTGTGGGCCTCGTGATCGGGACCCTGTACGCCCTCGGGCTTGTCTCGCTCTGCGTTGGCGGGCTGTTCGTCCTGCGCCAGGGGGAGATCGGACTGGCCCACACGGTCGTGGTCCTGGGCGGGGCCGCGGCGCTCCTGGGCTGGGCCATCGTGCCGCTCGCCGTCTCCGCCGCGGACATGACGCTGGACCCGGCACGGTTCACGACCTTCGCCGTCCCCATGCCGCAGCTGCTGGCCGGGCTCACGCTCGGCGGCCTGGTCGGCATCCCGGGTGTTGCAACCTCCCTCGTTGCGCTGGCCACCGTGGGCACCTGGTCCCGGAACCTTCCGGCGGCGGCGGGCGCCCTGGTGGGCGCGGTCCTGGGCGTGCTCAGCTGCGTGCTCGCGTCCAAGGTCATGACCACCGCCACGGCCGGGCTGGCGACCTCCCGCCGCTTCAAGGACGTCAGCGCCATCGTTTTCATGATCCCGCTGGTGCTGATGGGACCCATCGCGGCGGGCATCATGCAGGGGATCGCCGGCTCGGGCGATTTCCTGCCCCGCCTCGCCGGCACTCTTTCCTGGACACCGGCCGGGGCGGCGTGGTCGCTCGGCGGTGACGTCGCCGCCGGCAGCTACGGCGCCGCGGCGCTCAAGCTCCTGATCGCGCTTGCCACCGTGGCCGGACTCGCCCTGGCCTGGAAGCTCCTGCTGCAGCGGGCACTCGTCACTCCTCCCCATGGGGGCACGTCCAAGCCCCGGGCCGGAGGCCTGGGGCTGTTCCGGCTGTTCCCGGCGACACCGGCCGGGGCCATCGCTGCCCGGTCGCTGAGCTACTGGTTGCGGGATCCCCGCTACGCCGCGGCCCTCATCGTTGTCCCGCTGATGCCGGTGCTCCTGATGTTCCAGGCCGGGCAGACGGGCTCCTACGCCCTCCTCGAGTTTGTCGGCCCGCTGACTGCCTTCCTGCTGGCCTGGTCCATTTCCTCGGATGTTTCCTATGACAGCACCGCCTTCGCGCTGCACCTGGCAAGCGGCGTGCGCGGGATCCACGACCGCCTGGGCCGGGCGGTGGCATGCCTGATCGTCGGACTTCCCGTGGTGCTGGCATTCAGCGTCGGCCCGTTCTTCTTCACAGGCGACTGGACGCGGCTGCCCGGAATCCTCGGGCTGTCCCTGGGCGTCCTGTTCACCGGGCTGGGCCTGGCCTCGGTGGTCTCGGCCCGCTACACCCTGGCCGTGCCGCTGCCCGGGGACAGCCCCTTCAAGAAACCGCCGGGCAACGTGGGACAGATGATGGCCGTGCAGTTCGGCGGCATGGGCGCTTTGACGCTGCTCGTGGCACCCGAGGTGGGGCTCGTCGCCGCGCAGTTCATCACGGGCAGCCCGCTGCCGGGCTGGATCAACCTGTTCCTCGGCCCGGCCCTGGGCCTGGCGCTCTTCGCAGGCGGCGTCCGGCTGGGCGGGAAGTGGCTGGACGCGCGCGGACCGGAGCTGCTGGCACAACTGGCCATCAACCGCTGACCAGCCGCACGGCGGGGGCCAGGACAGACAGTAGTGGGATACCCTGCCACTACCGTGAGTCCCGGCGCGCTCCAGACGCGCCGGACACCTCACGGCGACGCTACTACCGGCACTAGGCAAAGGCGGGAACCATGGAGGTAGTCATCCTTCCGGGCAGCAAGCCGATCGCGGCGCTCGCGGCGGACGCGATCGAGGCCCTGCTCCGGCGCAAGCCCGACGCCGTCCTGGGGCTGGCCACAGGTTCCTCGCCGCTGCCGATCTACGACGAACTGGCGTTGCGGCATGAGCGGGACGGCCTGGACTTCAGCCAGGCCCGGGCCTTCGCCCTGGACGAATACGTCGGGCTTCGGGCCGGCCACCCGCAGTCCTACCGCGAGGTGATCAAACGCGAATTCACCGGGCGGGTGGACGTCAGCCCCGCCAACGTCCACGGGCCGGACGGTGCCGCCGCCGACCTTCCCGCGGCCTGCCGGGCGTACGAGGCCGCGATCCGCGACGCGGGGGGAGTGGACCTGCAGCTCCTCGGCGTCGGCACGGACGGCCACATCGGTTTCAACGAGCCGGGCTCCTCGCTGGCGTCCCGGACCCGGATCAAGACCCTGATCGAGCAGACGCGCCGGGACAATGCACGGTTTTTCGGGAGCCTGGCCGAGGTGCCCCACCACGTCGTCACCCAGGGCCTGGCCACCATCCTGGAGGCCAGGCACGTGATCCTCGTGGCCACCGGTGCGCAGAAGGCCCAGGCTGTCCGTGACCTGGCCGAGGGACCCGTCGCCGCCATCTGCCCGGCCTCCGTGCTGCAGATGCATCCGCACGCCACCATCCTGGTCGACGAGGCGGCGGCGTCGTCCCTCCGGCTGGCCGACTACTACCGCCACAGCTATGACAACAAGCCCGCGTGGCAGGGGCTCTAGCCAGGGGCTGTCATGGCGGTCCGGCCGCCCGGGCCGGCGCATGAGTTGGGGCACAGAGACGGCCGCGGAGGGCGGCACGGCGTCCCGGGCCGGAAGCCGCCGTGGCACGTCCGGCCGCTCCAACCGTTAGGATGGGTGTCATGACTAGCATGACCGATCCCCTCGAAAACGACCCGATGCGCGAGCTCTCCGGAGCCGGCACATCGACGGCCACGATCGAGCGCGAGGAACTGCGCCAGGAAGTGGAACCGGGCGACCGGGAGCGCTTCGCGCACTACGTGCGCAAGGAAAAGATCATGGAATCCGCGCTGTCCGGTGAGCCTGTCATTGCCCTCTGCGGCAAGGTGTGGACGCCGGGCCGCGATCCGAAGAAGTTCCCCGTCTGCCCCGAATGCAAGGAGATCTACGAAGGCCTCCGCCCCGGCGGCGACGGCGGCAAGGACTCCGGCGGCAAATAGCCCTCGCGGCTAGCGGCCCCGCTAGGGCGGGCAGCTAGCCCTGCCTACTTACGTGCATTGTGCGCGCGCATCGTTGTGCGCCGGGCGCCTTCCTGCGCTCCGGCGCGGCGCTTCCGGCCGTCCCCGCGGTGGGGCCCTGTTGCCCGGTTCATCAGGTCCGGCTCATGCTCTCCGGTTCATCCGAAAAAGATTGGTGTTTTTGTGCTTATTTGGGTTTCTCCGTCAGCCCCAGCCGTGCGCGGAATGAAGGGCGCCTTGTGACAGAGACGCTCTTCGGCGGTCCCACGCTGCCTCCCGCCTATCCCGAGCGGGCCGCCTGGGGTACCGCGCCGAAGCTCCGTGCCTGGCAGCAGGAAGCCCTGGACATCTACTTCAGCACCCACCCCAGGGATTTCCTCGCCGTCGCGACCCCAGGCGCGGGCAAGACCACCTTCGCGCTGCGGGTGGCCTCCATGCTGATCGACTCCGGCGTCGTGAACCGCATCACGATCGTGGCGCCGACGGACCACCTGAAGCGCCAGTGGGCCGATGCGGCCGCGAGGGTGGGCATCGCCATCGACCCGAACTTCAAGAACGCGGACGGCCAGCACGGCCGCGGTTTCGTCGGCGTTGCCGTGACCTATGCCCAGGTCGCCAGCAAGCCGATGCTGCACCGGGCCAAGACCGAGGCGGCCCGCACCCTGGTCATCCTCGACGAGATCCACCACGGCGGCGAGGCGCTCTCCTGGGGCGACGGGCTCCGCGAGGCCTTCGACCCCGCCGCCCGCCGGCTCTCCCTGACCGGTACCCCGTTCCGCTCCGACACCTCGCCCATCCCGTTCGTCGAATACGCCGAGGACCGGGACGGGATCCGGCGCTCCAAGGCCGATTACACCTACGGCTACGGCAAGGCGCTGCGGGACCACGTGGTCCGTCCGGTCATGTTCATGGCCTACTCGGGCCAGATGCGCTGGCGCACGAGCGCAGGGGAGGAAATGGCCGCGTCGCTCGGCGAAACGGCGGTCACCAAGGACGTGACCTCGCAGGCCTGGCGGACCGCACTGAACCCGACCGGTGAATGGATCCCGGCTGTGCTGGCGGGGGCGGACAAGCGGCTCAGCGAGGTGCGCCGGACTGTCCCGGACGCCGGCGGCCTGGTGATCGCGACCGACCACGACGATGCCAGGGCCTACGCCGGGCAGCTGAAACGCATCACCGGGGAATCTCCCACCGTCATCCTCTCCGACGACACGAAGGCCTCCAGCAAGATCGAGGAATTCTCCGCCGGGGACAAACGCTGGATGGTGGCCGTCCGGATGGTCTCCGAAGGCGTGGACGTTCCGCGGCTGTCCGTCGGGGTGTACGCCACCTCGACGTCCACACCGCTGTTCTTCGCCCAGGCCGTGGGACGCTTCGTCCGCGCCCGGAAGCGCGGCGAGACGGCCTCGGTGTTCCTGCCCTCAGTGCCGCAGCTGACGGCCCTGGCCAACTCCATGGAGGCCGAGCGGGACCACGCGCTGGACCGCCCGGAGAAAGAGGACGGCGACGGTCTCTTCAACCCGGAAGACTCGCTCATGGACGAGGC
>JAODMV010000157.1 GCA_025464875.1 Arthrobacter sp.
GGAAATCCGGCGGGATCTTCGCCCGCGGGGCAGTCCTTCCCGGGCCTGCGGCCGGCCCGCGGGCGCACCGGGGCACGTTCCCAGGGCGAACCGGAACACGTTCCCAGGGCGCACCGGGGCACGTTCCCAGGGCGCCCTGGCGCGCAGGTGGGTCCGATGCGGCAGCGCGCCGAGCCTGCGTGGGGCGCGCCTGTACGGGGGCGCACGGCGCGTGGCCGCGGCGCTTAGAGGGCGGCGCGCTGCAGCGAGCGTGCCGCGTCGATGGTCGCCTGCCCCAGCACGCGGCTGCCCTGGTAGAGGACCACGGTCTGACCGGGGGCGACGCCGCGCAGCGGCTCCTTCAGCGTAACCACGAGGTTCCCGGGCTCGGCGGCCTCGGTCCCGCCGTCGTTCCTGCCGCTTCCCGCCATGTGCGCCGTGGCCGGGACGGGGTCGCCGTGGGCGCGGACCTGGGCGTAGCACTCGAACTCTTCGCCGGTGGCGATTTCGGCGATCGGCAGTCCGGCCCAGGAGACCTTGATGCCGCGGATCTCGTCAATGGCCAGGAGTGCCTCCGGGCCCACGACCACCTTGTTCTCCTTCGGCCGGATTTCCAGCACGAACCGCGGCTTGCCGTCGGCCGCCGGGGTCCCCAGCTTCAGTCCGCGGCGCTGGCCGACGGTGAAGGCGTTGGCGCCGGGGTGCTCGCCGACCTTCGCACCGGACTCGTCGACGATGTCGCCGGTGGTCATCTCGATCTTCTCGGCGAGCCAGCCGGCGGTGTCGCCGTCGGGAATGAAGCAGATGTCGTGGCTGTCCGGCTTGTTGGCCACCGAAAGCCCGCGGCGTTCGGCTTCGGCACGGACCTCGGCCTTGGACGGGGTGTCCGCCAGCGGGAACATGGAGTGCTTGAGCTGTTCGTGGGTGAGGACTCCCAGCACGTAGCTCTGGTCCTTGGCCCAGTCCGCGGCGCGGTGCAGTTCCGGGTTGCCGTCCGCGTCTTCGATCACCTTGGCGTAGTGGCCGGTGCAGACGGCGTCGAACCCAAGGGCGATCGCCTTTTCCAGCAGGGCGGCGAACTTGATGCGTTCGTTGCAGCGCATGCAGGGGTTGGGGGTGCGGCCTGCGGCGTATTCGTCGATGAAGTCCTGGACGACGTCTTCCTTGAACCGCTCGGAAAAGTCCCAGACATAGTAGGGAATGCCCAGCACGTCGCAGGCCCGCCACGCGTCGCGGGAGTCCTCGATGGTGCAGCAGCCCCGGCTGCCGGTACGCAAGGTGCCCGGCATCCGGGAGAGCGCCAGGTGGACACCGACGACGTCGTGGCCCGCCTCGACGGCGCGGGCGGCGGCAACGGCGGAATCAACGCCGCCGCTCATGGCTGCAAGAACTCGCATACTGGCTTTCTGTAGGTTTCGGGTTTCGCCGGCTCTGACGGCGGCCTGCTCGGCCGCGGCAACTTCTCGTGGCTAGCACAACGCCGGCGGGTTCTATTCTATCGCCACGCCGAATCCTGCCCAAAAGCCCTTGACGGCGCCCTGCTCCGGCTGGTGCCGGTGCGTCAGTTCCGGCCGCCGGCCTGCCGGGCCACGGTGCCGGCGGTCTGGATGGTGGACTCATGCCCGGCCATGCCGGCCTGCCGGGCGCGGGCGCAGGCTCCCGGCAGGGCCGCCAGCAAGGCGTCGACGTCGGCCGCGGTGGAGGTGTGCCCCAGGGTGAACCGCTGCGCGCCCCTGGCGGTGTCCTCGTCCAGGCCCATCGCCAGGAGCACATGGGACGGCCGCGGCACGCCCGCGGTGCAGGCCGACCCGGTGGACGATTCCACGCCGGCAAGATCCAGCAGGAAGAGCAGGGAGTCGCCTTCACAGCCGGGGAAGGTGAAGTGCGCATTTCCCGGCAGCCGCCCCGCACCGGGCGCGCCCCGCAGCACGGCCTCGGGGACCGCCTCGCGGACACCCTCGATCAGCCGGTCGCGCAGCGCCGAGATCCGCGCGCTTTCCTGGGCGAGCCGCACTGTGGCGGCTTCGGCGGCCGCCGCAAAGGCCGCGATCGAGGCGGTGTCGAGGGTGCCCGAGCGGACGTCCCGTTCCTGTCCCCCGCCATGCTGGACCGGCGTCAGTTTCACGGCGCGTCCGAGGATGAGGGCGCCGACGCCCACGGGGCCGCCGATCTTGTGGCCGGAAATGGACATGGCGTCCAGGCCGGCGGCGCGGAAGCCCACGGGCACGGAGCCGAACGCCTGGACCGCATCCGAGTGAACCGGAACGCCGGCACGGTGGGCGAGTTCGACGATGTCGGCTATCGGCTGGATGCTGCCGACCTCGTTGTTGGCCCACATGACGGTGACCAGGGCGATCGATGCCGGGTCATCGGCAAGCTCGGCCGCCAGCACGGCCAGGTCCACCACGCCGTCGCCGTCCACCGGCAGCCAGCGGACGTCGGCACCTTCGTGCCGTTCCAGCCACTCCACGGTGTCCATAACGGCGTGGTGCTCGACGGCGGAGCACAGGATCCGGGTACGCGCCGGGTCCTCGGCCCGCCGGGCCCAATACAGGCCCTTGACGGCAAGGTTGTCGGCTTCGGTTCCGCCGGAAGTGAAGATCACCTCCGAAGGATGCGCCCCGGCCGCTGCGGCCAGCGCCTCCCGCGCGTCCTCCACGGCCCGCCGGGCACGGCGGCCCGAGCCATGGAGGGAGGAGGGGTTGCCGGTCCGGGACAATTCGCGCGTCAGCGCAGCCAGGGCCTCCGGGGCGAGGGACGTGGTGGCGGCATGATCCAGGTATACGGGCACATGGCAATTCTAGTGCCGCGGCCACGACGCGGCGCTGGTGTACATTCGAGCGGTGAAAGCGTCCCTCTACCTTGTGCTGGCCAACCTCTTCTGGGCCGGCAATTACGTCGTCGGCCAGGCCGCCGTCGCCTCGATGACCCCAATGGACCTGACCTTCTGGCGGTGGGCGCTGGCCGCAGTGCCGCTCCTGCTCCTGGCCCATTTCGTCGAGAAGCCGGACTGGGGCGCGGTGCTGCGCCGCTGGCGGGTGCTGCTGCTCCTGAGCGTGCTGGGCATGAGCGGCTATACGCTCCTCCTCTACGGCGCACTCGGCCACACCTCGGCCATGAATGCCTCGCTGATCACGGCGGCGAACCCGGCCCTGATCGTGGTCATGGCGATCGTCCTTCTCGGCGAGAAGACCACGCGCCTGGGCTGGACCGGCATCTGCCTGGGACTGCTGGGCGTGCTGCTGGTCCTGACCCGCGGTGAGCTGGAGCGGGTGTTCAGCCTCTCGATCAACACCGGCGAGCTCCTCATGCTCGGCGCGATCGTGGTCTGGGGTTTCTACACGATCCTGGCGCGCAGGCTGGGCGTTCCGGCCATCGCGGCCACCGCCGTGCAGGTGGTCATGGCCGTGGTCATGCTGGCGCCGTTCGCCCTCGCCACGGACGTGCGGTTTCCGCAGACAGCGGCCGAGGGCTGGTCGCTGGCATACATTGCCCTCTTCCCTTCCCTGGGTGCCTACCTCTTGTGGAACCTGGCCCTGAAGAGCACGTCGCCGGGGACCGCGGGGAACTACCTGAACCTGATTGTCGTCTTCACGGCCATCATCACCGTGGCGATGGGGACGCCGCTCACCGCGGTGCAGATCGTGGGAGGGCTGATGGTGATCGCGGGCGTCCTGCTGACGGGCATGAAGGGGCGGGCCCCGCTCAAAGTGGCCTGATCCTGCCAGCCGCCGGGAACCATCAAGGGGCACGCGCTCGTTGCTCGTACAGCCGGTTAAACTGGCCTAGCCGGACGCCCAGGGATGGGCTGGCACCATCAACAGAAGGATGCTTGCTTGACGCACGGCAACAGCTCGCACTACCAGGTCCTCCGGATCCCGGTGACGGCGAGCGAGAAGGACATCAAGGTGGCCTACCGCAAGGCTGCCCGCAAGGCGCACCCCGATCACGGCGGCGACCCTGCCGCCTTCCGCCGCGTGACCCTCGCCTACGAGACGCTGATCAACGCGAAAAGCCGCGCCGACTACGACCGTTCCTACGGCAGCGGATTCCGCGGCGCCGGCTCCCCCGGCGGCGACGAAGGAGCCCACTTTGACGCCCCGGCCGCGGGCAGCCGCGCTTCCGCCAACGTGCGCCGCCCCAACACGCCCCGGAACACCGCCGAGGATGCACCTGTCTACGTCCCTTCTTTCGAGCAGTTCGCCCAGGACGGCGCGGTCCCGCTGATTCCTGAGGACCTGGCACGGCAGCAGGTCCACGGCATGCCCCGCAAACGCGGAATCTTCGGAGCCGAGGCCAGGATCCAGCGGGAAATGCGCACCGTGCAGCTCATCAGCCGGCAGATCCTTCCCGCCATTCCGGCCGCGCGTCTTATCAACGGCCTGCAGTCCCCGGCCGACAACAGCCACATCGACCATGCGCTGCTCGCCGGCTACCGCCTGGCGATCATCGGGTCCATGCTGCTTCCGCCCGGCGCGTATGCGTGGAACGGGACTGCGCTGACGCACGGCGGACGCTCCATCGCCCCGCCCCAACTGGCCCACGTGGTGCGCCGGATGCAGGACATCTTTCCGGAGCTGAACGTCACCGGCTGGACCGTGGTCCACAGCACCGACGGGAACCTCCACGAACCGGTGATCGATCGGCACCGGCGCACGGCCGCACGGCCGGACAACAGCCACGAAACAGTCCAGGTGGTCAACGCCGCAGGCCTGGCCCGGGGCCTCAAACGGTTCCTGAGCTCCGGACCCGCGCCGAACACCGTCAATGTTCCCGTGCTCGCACGGCTGCTGCGCGGGATGCACTAGCAGGCCGCGATTCGCCACAGATGGCCGGAAAGCGGGCACGCATTCCGGCCATTAACGGCGAATGGCCAAGCAAGCGGACGACGGCGGCACCCTCCTCGGCGCCCTTCCCGGGCTCTCGGGCACCCCGCGGCATTCTCGACGGCGGCGGCTCGCTAGGATGGGAGCGTGTTCCGCATCCTCTTCCATACTCCCGAAATCCCCGGCAATACCGGCAACGCCATCCGGCTGGCCGCCATCACCGGCGCCGAGCTGCACCTGGTGGAGCCCCTCGGCTTTGATTTTTCCGACGCCAAACTCCGGCGGGCCGGGCTGGACTACCATGACCTCGCCGTCGTGACCGTCCACCCCGACATCGACGCGGCTTGGGAGGCGCTGCAGCCGGAGCGGGTCTTCGCCTTCACCTCCGACGGCGAAGCCTCCTATGCGGAGATCAGCTACGTGCCCGGGGATGTGCTGCTGTTCGGCCGGGAATCGGTGGGCCTGCCCGAGGAATTAAAGCACGACCCCCATGTGACGTCGCGCGTGCGCCTGCCGATGCTGCCGGCACTCCGCTCACTGAACCTGGCCAGCGCGGCGTCCATTGCCGTCTACGAGGCCTGGCGGCAGAACGGGTTCGCCGGCGCCCAGCTCTAGCGGTCGGCCCTCCTCGCCCGGCCGCGCGCGGGCAGCATTTCCGGCCGTGCCCGCCCATCCGGCGTCTGCACCGTGCCGAATCACCTATGAAGGCCGGGACAGGACGGGTAACGCGGAAGGCGGCGAGGAGCGGCAGGTGACACGAGTGCAGGCGGACAGACGTCCGGCCCGGCCAGCTTCGGGCGGCCACGCCAATGGCGCCGCCAATCCAGACCCGATCCCGGGGACACGCACCTTATGCTTGAAGGTGATGGACACTCCCAACGCCCCGAATCCCGGGGCCACCGCTCCCCCGGGCACTCCAGTCGAGCTAAACGGCCGGCTGAGTAATCTGCTGGGACAGATCGCCCAGGGCGACCAGGCGGCGTTCGCGGAGTTCTACGAGCTGACCTCCCGCCGCGTTTTCGGTATGGCCCGCCGGGTTCTGATTGACACCGAACTCAGCGAGGACACCACGCAAGAGGTTTTCCTCCAGGTCTGGCAAAACGCATCCAAGTTCAACCGGGAGGCGGGCAGCGCGCTCGCCTGGCTCATGACCATTTCGCATCGCCGTGCCGTGGATAAGGTCCGGTCCTCCCAGTCATCCTCCGAGCGGGAGGCGAAATACGGCGCCAGCAGCCAGGAGATCGACCACGATTCCGTCTCCGACGAAGTCGGCAGCCGGCTCGAGGCCGAGGCCGTGGTCCGGTGCCTGGGCACCCTGACCGAGACGCAGCGCGAATCCGTGCGACTGGCCTACTACGGGGGCCTGACGTACCGGGAGGTTGCAGCGAAGCTCAACGCCGCGGTGCCCACCATCAAGTCCCGCATCCGCGACGGACTGATCCGACTGAAGACCTGCCTGGGGGTGAGTTGAGATGACCGACATTAACGCACAGAACAGCGGGCGCGTCCCCGGTGGCTTCGCAGCCGATATCGCCACCGACCTCAGCTCCGGCCGCGCGGTGCACCTGGCCGAGGTCTATGCACTCGATGCCGTGGACGACGCCGAACGCGCCGCCATTGAGCACTACCTCGCCGCGGCGCCGCAGGCCGAGCGCGACTCGTTCGCCGAACGGGTGCGCCAGGCCCGGGAAACCCTGGCGGGCACTTTCACCGCCGAAGAGGAGCCCCCCGCCGGGCTTCTGGACCGCATCATGGCATCCTTGCCGGCGCAGCCGTCAGGACAAGCGCCCGCCACCGGCCTTGTTGGCGGCCCGGCGGATTCTGCCGGACCAGCGGCCGCGGCGAATCCCGCCGGGGAACCCTCCGGCTTGCCTGTCGCGGACGAGCTCGGCGCTGCCCGCCGGCGCCGGGACGAACGCCGCCGGCCCCGCGGCATGCGCAACTGGCTCATCGGCGTCGCCGCCGCCGCCGTGATCGCATTGGGCGGGGTCGGAGTCGGCGCCTACGTGGCGAACCAAAACGATCCGGTCAACCAGGTGCTTCTGGCCAGCGATGTCCGGGAGGCAACCGTGGAGGTCAGCGGCGGCGGCAGGGCCATTTTGGCTGTCTCCCCGTCCAAGGACGCCGCCGTCGTCAAGATGGACGGGGTACCCGCGCCGCCTGCCGGCAAGGTCTACCAGATGTGGCTGATCCCGAAGGACGGCTCCGATCCCCAGTCGCAGGGCCTGATGGACGCTGAAGCACTGTCCAAGCCCGCGGTCGTCAGGGGCATCCGCTCGGCTGCGGCCCTGGGCATCACGGTGGAGCCGGCCGGCGGGTCTCCGAAACCGACCACGCCGCCCGTCGCCGCGGCACCCCTCGGGGCCTAGTTACATGGTCCTGGCTCCCGGGGCCGCTGCGCGCTGCTGCCCCGGGGCGGAACCTTCGCGGCGGGCTACTGCCCGTCCGCGGCGTCGAGTTCCAGCCGGTCCAGAACTTCCTGTGCTTCCTCCGCCGGTGTCGCCGAGACGCTCAGGGCGATGAAGTTCTCGTCTTCGGTGGGCGCTTCGAGGGCCTCGAACTGCGAGTCCAGCAGGGCCGCGGGCATGAAGTGCCCGTTCCGGGACGCCAGCCGGCCCGAGATCCGGTCGCGGCTGCCCTCAAGGAAAACGAACACCACTCCCTCGCCGCGCAGGACGTCCCGGTACCGTTTCTTCAACGCCGAACACGTGACGACCCCGGGCGTCCCGGCCGCGGTGTGCGCCCCGATCCAGTCGGCGATGGATTCCAGCCAGGGCCAGCGGTCCTCGTCGCTCAGCGGCTGGCCGGCCTGCATCTTGGCCACGTTGGAGGCCGGATGCAGATCATCGCCTTCGGCGAAGTCCCAGCCCAGCCTGTCGGCGAGGAGCCCGGCCACGGTTGACTTGCCCGAACCGGAGACGCCCATGATCACCAGCACGGGGTGCGCAGTCCTCGCCATTAAAGCCTGCCCTTCCTTAATAAATATGATTTAAACAGCTTCCAGCTTAAGGCAGAGCACGGTCAGGGGCAAGGCTAGAACCCGGCGATGGTTCCGGGGCCGTTGACCGTTACGACCTGGAACGCCTCGGCGCTTCGGCCGGCGGCGAGCCCGCCCCGCCGCCCGGTGTCCAGCATCAGGCTGCGGACGGTACGGTCCATCGCCTCCACGTCGGGATGCTGGGTGACGTGGATGTGGATCGCGGCGAGTTTGCTGTCCAGGTGGTCCGTGACGTCCACGAAGTGGTTTTCGCGTTCCTCCGGACCGGCGAAGAGCCAGAGCCACGGGAGCTTGTAGGCCGCCAAGCCGGCCTGGGCCAGTTCCGGGTAGGCGAAGGGGTTTTCCAGGGCGGGGTACACCGCCCGGGTCACGGCCTCCCCCGCCGCAAGGTGGTCGGGATGGCTCTTCTGGATCCGGTTCCAGTTGCGTTCGGGGTGCATGGAAAGCACGACGTCGGGCCGGAGCTGCCGGATCAGCCGCACCACTTCACGCATCACCTCGTGCGAGGGTTCCAGGTAGCCGTCGCGCTGGTGCAGGTAGTGGATGTCCGTGACGCCGACGAGGGCGGCGGCGCGGCGCTGCTCCTCGTTCCGCAGCCGGACGATCTCCTCGCGTTGCTCCGGGTCGAAGCCGCCGGCGTCGCCGTCGGTCATGATGCAGTAGCTGACCTCGACCCCCGCGGCGGTCCAGGCGGCAACGGTGCCGGCGGCGCCGAAGTCGATGTCGTCGGGGTGAGCGGTGAAACAAAGCACCCGCCCGATTCCGGAGATCTCCGGATCGAGCGGGCCTTGTGCCGGAACGGCGGTAACGCTCAAAATCAGCCCCTGCGCTTCTTGATTTCTGCGGTGGCCTGCGGCAGCACCTGGAACAGGTCCCCGACGATGCCGAAGTCGGCAATTTCGAAGACCGGGGACTCGGCGTCCTTGTTCACTGCCACGATCACCTTGGCGGTCTGCATCCCGGCCTTCTGCTGGATGGCCCCGGAGATGCCCGCGGAGATGTACAGCTGGGGCGAGACGGTCTTGCCGGTCTGGCCGATCTGGGCCTCATGGCCGATCCAGCCGGCGTCCGTGGCGGCACGTGAGGCCCCGATGGCAGCACCCAGCACATCCGCGAGCTCCTCCACTGGGCCGAAGTTGCCGTCCACGCCGCGGCCGCCGGCCACGATGATCCGCGCATCGGAGAGGTCCGGACGGCCGCTTGCTGCCTTTTCGCTCCGGGCGGTGACCCGGGCGGAGGCGGCGGTGGCGGTCTCCGGCAGCTCCACGGTGACGGCCTGCGGCGCGGTGCCCGTGACGGCCGGCTCGGGCGTGATGCTGTTGGCCTTGACCGTCAGCACCGACACCGGTGTCGTGGCCTTCGCCGTGGTGGTGTACGAACCGGCCAGGACCGACTTGTGGGCCGTCCCGTCCTGGTCCACGGCCACGACGTCGGTGATGACGCCCGCGCCGAGCTTGATGCCGAGCCGGGCCGCAATTTCCCTGCCCTCGGCCGAATTCTCGGTCAGGACAACCGTGGCGTCGGCGGTCAGCACCGCCGCGGCCAGGTAGGACGCCTTCGGACCCACGAGGTAGTCGTCGAGGTCGTCGGCGGATGGGCGGTAGAGTGCCTGCGCCCCGTAGGCGCCCAGGGCGGCCGCGACGTCGTCGTGCAGTTCGCCGTTGAAGGCGACCGCCGGCTCACCGAGGGAACGGGCGATGGTGAGCAGCTCCAGGCTGGACTTCTTGAGCGCCGGGCCGGGATTGTCGATGAATACAAGTACTTTTGCCATGTTCGGAAAAACCCCTTAGAGCAGCTTCTGGGCGGCCAGGAACTCGACCAGCTTGACGCCGGCGTCGCCTTCGTCGGTGATGATGGTGCCGGCCGTGCGCGGCGGCCGCGCCTCCGCGGTCTCGACCGCGGTCCAGGAACCGGACCGCCCGACCTGCGCCGCGTCCACGCCGATATCGGCAAGCGTCAGCGTGGTGATGGTCTTCTTCTTGGCCGCCATGATGCCCTTGAAGTTCGGGTACCGGGGATTGTTGATCTGGTCCGTGACCGAGACCACGGCAGGCAGTGCAGCCTCGATGGTGTCCGCATGGAAGTCGCCGTCGCGGCGGGCGGTGAGCTGGCCGCCGTCGAGCTCCAGCGCCGACACGAACGTCACCTGCGGAAGGCCGAGGCGCTCCGCGAGCTGAGCCGGAACCAGCGAGGTCTCGCCGTCGGTGGAGGCCATGCCGGTCAGGATGAGGTCCGCGGGCACGTCGGCGCCGAGGTGGCGGATCGCGGCGGCCAGCGCCAGCGAGGTCGCGGCGGCATCGGAGCCGGCCAGCGCCTCGTCGCTGAGGTGCACCCCTTCGGTGGCGCCGATCTGCAGGGACTTCTTTACCGCATTGACCGCGCCGGCGGCACCCATGCTCAGGGCGATCACCTTGTTGCCGGCCGCCTCCCCGCCGCGCGCCTCGATCAGCTGCAGGGCGGCTTCCAGGGCATATTCGTCCAGCTCCGACAGGATGCTCTCGGAGCGGTCAGCGGTGTTGCCCTCGCCGCTGAGGTGGCGATCAAATTGCGCGTCCGGGACGTGCTTGACCAGCACGATGATCTTCAATGTCTCTTCCACTGTGTTTACAGCAGCCTTCCATGCGGGTGGATAGCCAGCGGGTGGGGTCGTGGCCACGGAACACCCGGGGTGCCGGGCTGCTCCAAGCTAACCATATCGGGACGCCCCGGCGCGGCCTGAGTTAACGCCTGTGTCAGTGCGGTTGCGGGGCAAACGAAAGGCCGGTCGCGCACCGCGCGGTGGCGTCCGGCCTTTCGTTTTGCTGCGGGCTACGGGGGCTTGCCGCCGGGCTGGGCTATTGCTCGGCTGCCGCACCGAGGGTCACGTCGAGCTCCTGCTGCTGGCCGCCGCGCAGGACCGTCACCTTCACCGCGGCGCCGGCCGGCTGCTCGCGCACCGCTGCGGTGAGCTGGTTGGGGTCGCTGATGGTCAGGTCCTGGAACTTCGTCACCACGTCCCCCACCCTGATGCCGGCCTTGTCGGCGGCGGAGCCGGACTCGACGGTGGCGACTTCCGCGCCGACCGAGAACGAGGCGGCCGAGGAGCTTGCCGTCTTGGCCTTGACGCTGACGCCGAACTGCCCGTGCGTGGCCCTGCCGTTGCTGATGATCTCCTGGGCGACGCGCTTGGCATTGTTGATCGGGACGCTGAAGCCCACGCCGATGTTGCCGCTGCTGCTACCTGTGCTCGGGTCACCGCCGGCCGAGGCGATCGCGACGTTCACCCCGATGACCTCACCCCTGATGTTGACCAGCGCGCCACCGGAGTTGCCCGGGTTGATCGCTGCGTCCGTCTGGATGACGTTGATCGAGATGGATCCCTGGCCCGCGGGGCTCTGGCTTTGGCCGCCGCCCGGCGGGGCAAACTGGAAGCCCTGGTCGCCGCCCTGGGGGTTGTCGGCGCCGCCCTTCGGGGCTGCCGACGATGCGACACTGATGGTGCGGTTGAGCGTGGACACGATGCCGTCGGTGACCGTTCCCGTCAGGCCCAGCGGGGAGCCGATGGCGACGGCGGTGTCTCCGACGTTCAATTTGGCCGAGTCGCCCAGTGTTGCCGGGACCAGCCCCGAGGGATGGTCCATCTTGACGACCGCAAGGTCCGACAGCGGATCGGTGCCGACGATCTTCGCGGCGTAGACCCTGCCGTCGCTGGTGCGGACCTCGATCGCGGCATTGGCCGCGCTGCCGTCGAGGGTGACGACGTGCGTGTTCGTCAGAACGTGGCCCTCAGCATCGAGCACGATCCCGGAACCGGTGCCCCCGTCGCTGCCGCTGGTTGCCTTGATGGTCACCACGCTGGGTGTGGCCTTCACGGCGGCGGCGGTGATGGCGTTGACATCGTCCTTGTTGTTCACGATCACCGGGCCGGCCTGGCTGCTGTTGCTGCTCAGCGAGGTGATGGACCGGTCCGCCAGCAGCACGCTGCTGGCTGCGACCACGCCGCCACCGACCAAGCCGGCCGCGAGGATGCTGGCCACCAGGGTCGGAACGCCGAATGCTGCCTTGCGCTTGGGGGCGTCGGCCGGGTTGCTCGCATAGCCCGGGCTGTGGGGATAGGAAGGGCCGGACGGCGGCTGGTTGCCGGAATAGGCAGCGTACTGCTGGCCGTGCTGGGGTTGGCCGTACGGGGCGGGATTGCCTCCCTGCCCGTACGCCTGATAGGCCGGCACCTGCCCGTGTCCGGGCTGTTCCTGGGACGGAGGTCCTTGGGGAGCAGCAGGGGCGCTAAACTGCCGTGTCTGCGCCACCGGGTACTGCTGGGTCTCCGCCGTGTGCTGATCAGCAGAGGCCTGACCATAGGACGGCTGATGCTGCGGGTAGACCGGGTGCCGGGAGGCCTCGGCGCGGTCAAGTGGGAGGGTGTCGTTCTCGTGCGCTGCTTCCGGGGCGTGGGCCTCTTGGGGCTGCTCCGCCAGACCCTCGGGGCGCTGTGCCGGCTCCCGGTTCTCCGGTGACACACCCGGCGCTGGGTTCTCAGTCATAAGTCTTCCTCTCATCCTCGTCTGCCATTAACTATGGACGCTCTGACTGGTACTAGAGCGCACATTAGCTGGGAGGTTCCTGAACGGCGTGATGGGTTCCGCTGCGTGCTCGTTCCAACAGTTCAGCGCGTTTCGCTAGTGGCATATTCCCCTCGGTGGACGGCCATCCGGGTGCACCATAGAATCAAAGGGAATTGCCCCAGCGACCTGCGGCTTTACATCTGCGCGTGGCGCTGCTGCATTCTGGAACGACCGGTTCGGCCGAACCGGTCGCAGGAAGTGCTGAAGGGTTGCACATGCGGTCAATCGTCATTCGTTTTCTCGCCGTTCTTGGCCTCGCCGGATTGCTGGCGCTGCCCGCCGCTCCCGCCCTGGCCGAGGACCCGGTGACTCTCGACCCCGTAACGAAAATCGTGGATACAGCCGGAGTCCTGGGCGACAGGAGGTCTGAGGTCGAACAGGCGATTCAGAAACTCGGCACCGAGCACGCCATGACCTTGCACGTGGTTTACGTGAAAAGATTCGAGAACCCCTCCGACCGGGTTGCGTGGGCAGCGGAGGTTGCGAGGAAGGCCAGCCTCGGTCCGAACGCCATGCTGCTGGCGGCGGCCACCGACACGCGCCAGTACCAGTTGAGCAAGCCGGCCAACAGCAAAATCACCGACGCCCAGCGGGACAACATCGTGAAGGAAGCGGTTGACCCGCAGCTCCGCCAGGGTGACTACGCACAGGCCGCCATTGACACTGCCGCGGCAATCGGTGACGCGGCGGGCGGCGGACAGGGCAACGTTCCCTCCGCTGATGGCGCTGGAAGCGCCGTGCTGGTGGGCACCGGCGTCGTTGCCGCAGGCGGCGTGGGAGCATACCTCTACTTCCGCAACCGACGGAAGAAGGCGGCCCAGGGCGCTGGCGCCGGCTCCGGTCCGCAGGGCGAGGACCTCGATCCGCTGGCAGGCCTCAGCGTCGACGAGCTGCGCCGGAAAAGCGGTTCGCTGCTGATCGAGGCCGACGACGCCATCAAGTCCAGCGAGCAGGAGCTCGGTTTCGCCCAGGCGCAGTACGGTGACTCGGCGGTGGGGAACTTCACGAAGGCGCTGCAGGAGGCCAAGGGCCACATGTCCGAGTCCTTCAAGCTGCAGCAGCAGCTCGACGACCATATCCCCGACACGGAGGAGCAGCAGCGGGCCTGGCTCGGCGAAATCATCCGCCGTTCCGAAGCCGCCCTCGCCTCCCTGCAGGAGCAGAAAGCGGACTTCGACTCCCTCCGGGAGCTGGAAAAGAACGCCCCGCAGGCCCTCGCCGCCGTCAGCACGGGAGCCGCCGAGGCCGAGGCCAAGATTGCCAACGCCGAACGATCGCTGGCCGAGCTGCGCGCCAAGTACGCCGACAGCGCCCTGGTGCAGGTCGCCGACAACATCAGCCAGGCCAAGGAACGGCTGGCGTTCGTCCGGAACGCTTCGGCCGCGGCCCAGGAAAAGCTCGAAGCGGGTGAAAGCAGCCTGGCCGCGGTCGCCGTACGCGCGGCGGAAGAAAGCCTGCATCAGACAAACGTGCTGATAGACGCCATCACGAAGGTGGCCCGCAACCTCGACGAAGCGCGCAGCGGACTGGAGTCCGCCGTGGTGGATACCTCGCAGGACCTGGCGCAGGCCAAGGCCATGATCGCGTCGGGTGCCCACCCGGAGCTCACCGGTCCGGTTGCCGCGGCGGAGTCCGCACTGGCCCAGGTCAAGGAAGAAATACGGAGCGGCAAGATCGATCCCATCGCCACCCTGGAGCGGGTGGAAAAGGCGCACCGGTCACTGGACCAGGCCCTGACCGGCATCCGCGACCAGCAGGAACAGGCGCACCGCGCCCAGGCCTCCCTGCAGCAGAGCATCATGTCGGCCCAGGCACAGATCAGCGCGACGTCGGACTACATCACGGCGCGCCGCGGCGGCGTCGGCACCGAGGCCCGCACGCGTCTCGCCGAAGCCCAGCGGAACCTGGACTATGCCCTGTCCATTTCCCGGAATGATCCCGTGACCGCGCTGCAGTACGCGCAGCAAGCGCACGCGCTGGCGGCACAGGCCGCGCAGCTGGCCCAGGCCGACGTCGACCACTTCGGCGACTCCGCCGGCCAAGGCTACGGCCGCGGCGGGATGTTCGGCGGCGGCGGAGGTGGCGGCCTGGGCGGCGCCATCCTCGGCGGCATCCTGATCAACTCCATCCTGCACGGCGGAGGCGGCGGTTGGGGCGGCGGCGGCGGTTGGGGCGGCGGCGATTCCGGCGGCGGCGGCGATGCTGGCGGCGACTGGGGCGGCGACTTCGGCGGCGGCGGCGACTTCTGACCACGACAGGCTAGACGCCGGCGGGATGGCCCGCCCGGCGGATAGAAGCGGTACATCATCTGTTCACTGAATTCAGTGGGAACCACTGAGCAGGACGAAAGGTAACACCATGAAGCAGTCCATTTTCGGCCGCATGGCCCAGCTCGCGAAGGCCAACATCAACTCCTTGCTGGATCAGGCCGAGGATCCGCAGAAGATGCTGGACCAGATGGTCCGTGACTACACCAACAACATCGCGGAGGCGGAGTCCGCCGTGGCCCAGACCATCGGGAACCTGCGCATGCTTCAGGATGACTACAACGAAGACGTCAAGAACGCCAATGACTGGGGCAACAAGGCCCTCGCCGCATCCCGCAAGGCCGACGAGTACCGCGCCAATGGCGACACCGCCGACGCGGAGAAGTTCGACAACCTCGCCAAGGTGGCCCTGCAGCGCCAGATCGCCTCGGAGAATGAGGCCCGAGCGGCTCAGCCCAGCATCGCGTCCCAGAGCGAGGTCGTGGACAAGCTCAAGCACGGGCTGGACCAGATGAAGGGCAAGCTCAACGAGCTCACCAGCAAGCGCAACGAGCTCGTGGCCCGCTCCAAGACCGCCGCGGCGCAGTCCCAGGTCCACGACGCCCTCAAGAGCATCGACTTCATGGATCCGACCAGCGAAGTGGGCCGTTTCGAAGAAAAGATCCGGCGCGAGGAAGCCAAGGTCCGCGGCCAGCAGGAACTGGCCGCCTCGAGCCTGGACGCGCAGTTCAACTCGCTGGAGGACCTCGGCGAGCAGACCGAAATCGAGGCACGGCTCGCAGCGCTGAAATCAGGCGGCTCCCCCGCGGCCATTAGCGCCGGCGACAGCAAGACCGCCGGCTCCGCCGTGGACGAAGCCGACTTCGACAAGCTCTAGCAGGCCCTCCGGCGGCTACCGCCGGCCCCGGAGGCCGGGTCCGGCGGAACGATTCGGTCGTTCCGCCGGGGCCCGGCCTTTTCTGTGCCATGCCGTGCCACGCCGTGCCATGCCTTCGGCTCCGCGTGTACCGTGGATTCATGTCTTCGACCCTTGTCTGGCTCCGCGATGACCTCCGCCTGGACGACAATCCTGCGCTGACCGAAGCGGTGTCGCTGGGAGAGCCGCTGACTGTTGTCTATGTGCTGGACGAAGGCTCTCCGGGGATGCGCCCCCTCGGCGGGGCCGCGAAGTGGTGGCTCCACCACTCCCTGCGGGAGCTTGCCGCCGCGCTGGAGGCTGCCGGCTCGCGGCTGCTGCTGCGCCGCGGCCGGGCCGCCGAGGTCATCGCTGACCTCGCGGGCCGCATGGGCGCCACCACGCTGCTCTGGAACCGCCGCTACGGCGGACCTGAGCGCGCCATCGACTCCCGGGTGGAGGGCTGGGCGGCCGAGCACGGGGTCCGGGCAGACAGCTTCCAGGCCAGCCTGATGTTCGAGCCCTGGACGGTGCGCACCGGCGCCGGCGGGCCGTACAAGGTCTTTACACCGTTCTGGAAAGCGTGCCTGGACCGGACGGAACCGCGCCTGCCCCTGGATGCACCGCACCGGCTGCCGGCGCCCGCCCTTGCCGGCGACGGCAAGCTGCCGGCCGGCGACGCGCTGGAGAGCTGGGGGCTGCTCCCCCGCCGGCCCGACTGGAGTGCAGGACTCGCCGGAACCTGGACGCCGGGGGAAGCAGGCGCCCACCGCCGGCTCGAAGACTTCCTCGACGGCCCGGCCGCGAAGTACGGCACCGGCCGGGACGTCCCCGGGATCGAAGGAACCAGCCGCCTGTCGCCCCATCTGCGTTTCGGCGAAATCAGCCCGTTCCGGATCTGGCACGCGCTCCGGGAGCGCTTTGCGCATCAGGCGCCCGCCGACGTCGGGATCTTCCGCTCCGAACTCGGCTGGCGGGAGTTCTGCTGGCAGCTGCTGTACGAGAACCCGTCCCTCGCCACGCGGAACTACCGGCCCGAATTCGACCGTTTCGCCTGGCAGACGCCGTCGGACGCCGAGCTGGCGGCCTGGCGGCAGGGCCGCACGGGCTACCCGCTGGTGGACGCCGGCATGCGCCAGCTCTGGCAGACCGGCTGGATGCACAACCGCGTGCGGATGGCGGCGGCGTCCTTCCTCGTCAAGAACCTGCTCGCCGACTGGAGGCTGGGCGAGGCCTGGTTCTGGGATACCCTGGTGGACGCCGACGCCGCGAGCAACCCCGCCAACTGGCAGTGGGTGGCGGGCTCCGGCGCCGACGCCTCCCCGTATTTTCGCATCTTTAATCCGGTGACCCAGAGCAAGAAGTTCGACGCCGAGGGCCGCTACCTTCGCGAGTATCTCCCCGAACTCGCCGCGGTGCACGGGAAGGCAATCCATGAGCCCTGGAAGGCCGGCGCCGCCGCGGCGGACTACCCGGAGCCGATTGTCGGACTTCCGGAGTCCCGGGCCCGGGCGCTCGCGACCTACCAGCAGCTCAAAGACGGCTGAGCGCCGCGCCCGGTCAGTGCACCGCAGCCGGGCCCCGCAACAAGAAAGGCGCCGCAACAAGAAAGGCCCGGATCAACGGATCCGGGCCTTTCTTGTATTCCATGGTTGCGGGGACAGGATTTGAACCTGTGACCTCTGGGTTATGAGCCCAGCGAGCTACCGAACTGCTCCACCCCGCGTCGCTTGATCTACTCTACCCTACTTTGAGGGCGGCCCGGACCACCACCCCTGCCCGCGGCCCGACACTGTCCCCGGCGCGTGCAGCGCCGTCCTGGTCGAGTGCGGCCGGCGGCCTTCGCCGACGGCCGCCGCCGCCCGTTCCCGCAGGAGCACGGCCGGCATGCTGGGCTGGGCGGGACATCGGGCTTAAAGCAGAAGGTCCGGACACCGTTTCCAGTGTCCGGACCTTCTCTTCAGTTGCGGGGACAGGATTTGAACCTGTGACCTCTGGGTTATGAGCCCAGCGAGCTACCGAACTGCTCCACCCCGCGTCGCAAGATCAACTTTACCTGCCGGTGAACTTGAGGCCAAA